>DATKAS010000536.1:0-10704 GCA_035497855.1 Acidimicrobiales bacterium | reverse complement strand
CTCACGCTGAGCCGTCCGCTCAAGATCGACTACAAGCCGGTCACTCGCCTCGAGAACATGTGCGCCACGGGCAGCGAGGCGTTCCGCAACGCGGCCTACGCGGTCGCAGCCGGCGCGATCGACGTCGCGATGGCGATCGGCGTCGAGAAGCTGAAGGATTCGGGCTTCTCGGGCCTCACCGGCTCTGCGCCCCCGAACGACGGCACGCTTCCCACGATGACGGCGCCCGCGTCGTTCTCGCTCCTCGCACCGGCGTACGCGAACAAGTACGGCGTCGACGAGGACGAGATGAAGGACGTCCTCACGCGCATCGCGTGGAAGAACCACAAGAACGGCGCGCTCAACCCGCGTGCGCAGTTCAAGAAGGAAGTGGCGAAGGAAGTCATCTGCAACTCGCCGCTCGTCGCCGGCCCGCTCGGCATCTTCGACTGCTCGGGTGTGAGCGACGGCTCGGCTGCGGCGCTGATCGTCCGCGCCGAAGATGCGCACAAGTACACCGACAAGCCGCTGTACGTGAAGGCGCTGTCGTTCGTCGCCGGTCCTGCTGCCGGCCCAATCGACCCGACCTACGACTACACCTCGTTCATCGAGGTCGTGCGCTCCGCGGCGGACGCCTACGCGCAGGCCGGCATCGAGAACCCGCGCGCCGAGCTCGCGATGGCCGAGGTGCACGACTGCTTCACGCCGACCGAGCTCGTGCTCATGGAGGACCTCGGGTTCGCCGAGCGCGGCATGGGCTGGAAGGAAGTGCTCGCGGGCACGTTCGACCTCGACGGCGACCTCGCGGTCAACCCCGATGGCGGCCTCAAGTCGTTCGGACATCCGATCGGCGCGTCGGGCCTACGGATGCTCTTCGAGTGCTGGCTGCAGCTGCGCGGCGAGGCCGGCGAGCGTCAGATCTCGAACGGCAAGACGAAGGCCCTCACGCACAACCTCGGCGGCGCGCCCGGTGCGTGCGTCAGCTTCGTGAGCGTCGTCGGCTCCGAGCTCGGCTGAGCTCAGGCCAGCGCCGCGAGTGCGGCGTCGTGCAGCAGGCCGTTGGTGGAGAGGGCGCTGCCGCCGTCGGCGCGTGCCTCGCCCGAGAGGTCGGTGAAGCGGCCGCCGGCTTCCTCGACGATCACCTTCACCGCCGCGAGGTCCCAGAGGGACACGACGGGCTCCGTCGCGACGTCGAACACACCCTCCGCCACGAGCACGTGCATCCAGAAGTCGCCGACGCCGCGGCTGCGCCACACGCGGTGCGCCAGCGCGTCGAACTGCGGCCCGCGCCCGTGCGTCCGCCACGACGCGATGCTCGCGTGGCCGAGGTGCGCGTCCTCCAGGCGATCGACCGTCGACACACGGAGCGGCCCCTGATCGCTCGACGCGCCGAGCCCCTTCGCGGCCCACCACCGGCGCCCGAGTGCCGGTGCCGAAGCGACACCCACCACGACCTCGCCCCCGTGCTCGAGCGCGATGAGGGTGCCCCAGATCGGCAAGCCGCGCACGAACGACGCGGTGCCGTCGATCGGATCGAGGATCCACCGCGAGGATGACGACGGATCGCCGATGAGGCCCTCCTCCTCGCCGAGCACCGCGTGCTCGGGGCGATGCTGCGCGAGCAGCGCGCGCATCTGAGCCTCCGAGCTCGTGTCCGCATCGGTGACCTCGGACGCGTCGACCTTGCGGCGGATGTCGAGGTCCGCGGCGCGGAAGCGGCGCAGCGTGATCGCGTCGGCGGCGTCGGCGAGGTCGAGCGCGAGCGCGAGCTCGGCGCTCAGGTCAAGAGGCAAGGACGGAGCGGACGGTTGCTGCGATGCCCGGCCCGTCGAGCCCGAGGTCCGCGAGGAGCCGGTCCGGCTTGCCGTGGGGGATGAACGCGACAGGAGTGCCGAGCACCTCGACCCGTGGGATGTCGGGACCGGTGACGTGGCGTCCGAGCTGGTCCACGATGCGCGCCCCCGCGCCCCCCTCGCGGATGCCGTCCTCGACCGTCACGACCAAGGGGTGGCGCGCCGCGTCCTCGATCATCTCGAGATCGAGCGGTGTGACCACCCGGACGTCCCAGACCGTGCACCCGATGCCCTCGTTCGCCAGCTCGCTCGCGGCTGCCTCGGCCGCAGCGACCAGCTTGCCGACTGCGAGGATGCACACCTCGGCAGACGGATCGCGCCGCACGAGCCGCGCGCGCAGCCCGCGCCCGACCTCGTCGTCGCCCACCTGACGCGCCGCGCCGCGTGGATATCGGATCATCGACGGGCCGTCGAGCTCGAGCGCGTCGTGGAGCATCACGTGCAGCTCCTGCGCTGACGACGGTGCGAACACCGTCATGCCGGGCACCTTCGAGAACAGTGCCATGTCCAACATCCCGTGGTGCGACGGGCCGTCGTCTCCGGTGATGCCCGCGCGATCGACGCAGAACACGATCGGCTGCTTGTGCAGCGCCGTGTCGTACATCACCTGATCCCACGCGCGGTTCATGAACGTCGAGTAGATCGCGACGACTGGCCGCAGCCCACCCATCGCCATGCCGGTCGCCGCGGTGACCGCGTGCTGCTCCGCGATGCCGACGTCGAAGAAGCGATCGGGCCACCGCTCCTCGAACGGGATGAGACCGGTCGGCCCGGGCATCGCGGCCGTGATCGCCACGATCTTCGGGTTGTTCTCGGCTTCCTTGATGATCGCCTCGGCGAACGCTTGGGTGTAGCCGACGGGAACCCAGCGCGGCGGGCCGACTGCGGGATCGAACACCGGCGCGTCGTGCAGGTGCTTCTCGTCGTCGTCCTCCGCGGGCGGGTAGCCCCGACCCTTCTCGGTGAGCACGTGGAGCACGATCGGCCCGTCGAACTCGGCGGCGTTGCGCAGTGCCTTCTCGAGAGCTTCGACGTCGTGACCGTCGACCGGCCCCATGTAGCGAACGCCGAGCGGCTCGAAGAACGTCGCGGGCTCCCACATCTCGCGGATCGCGGCCTTGAGCGCCTCCATGCCCTTGTGAGCGCGGGACCCGACGAGCGGCACGCTGCGCACGAGCGCCTCGAAGCTCTTCTGCCGCCGCATGTACACCGGGTTGAGGCGCACCTGCGTGAGGCTTTTCGAGAGGTTCGACACGGTCGGTGCATAGGACCGTCCGTTGTCGTTCAACACGATGATCACGCCGCGTCCGCTGTGCCCGAGGTTGTTGAGCGCCTCGTAGGCCATGCCGCCGGTCATCGACCCGTCGCCGATGACGGCCACGATGCGGCGCCCCGCGCGTCGCGAGGCGACGTCGGGTTCGCCCGCCGCGACCGCGGCATCACGCGCAGCGGCGAGGCCGTACGCGTACGAGAGGACCGTCGACGCGTGGCTGTTCTCGACGAAGTCGTGCTCTGACTCGGCTCGGCACGGGTAGCCCGAGAGCCCACCCTGCTGACGCAGCGTGTTGAACTGCGACTGGCGGCCGGTGACGAGCTTGTGCACGTACGCCTGGTGGCCGGTGTCCCAGAGGATCGCATCGCGGGGGCTGTCGAACACGCGGTGGAGCGCGAGCGTGAGCTCGACCGCTCCGAGGTTGGAGCCGAGGTGCCCTGCGGTCTCCGAGACCGTGAGCACGATGAAGTCGCGGATCTCGCCCGCGAGCTCGTCGAGCTCCGCGTAGGAGAGGCGGCGCAGATCGGCCGGCTGCTTGATGGTCTCGAGGATCATGGCCACCAGGAGGGGAGAAAGGTCGGGAGCGAGCGTACCCCTGCACATGTGAACGAGCGGGTCGGCCGAGCCGCCCGGGTAGGGTCGCCCGCGTGGGAGACCTCTTCGATCTGCGGGGTCATGTGGCCCTCGTGACCGGCGGAAACAGTGGCATCGGGCTCGGGATGGCCGAGGGTCTCGCCGCACACGGCGCAGACGTCGCCATCTGGGGCACGAACGCCGAGAAGAACGAGGCCGCGGCCGAACAGCTCGCACGCCACGGCACGAAGGTGCTCTCGCTCATCTGCGACGTCGGTGACGAGGCCGCAGTCGAGGAGTCGTTCGCGCAGACCCTCGAGGCGCTCGGGAAGGTCGACTCGTGCTTCGCGAACGCTGGCGTGGGCGGCAACGGGTCGGCGTTCGTGGACATCACCGCAGATGAATGGCACCGGGTGCTGCGCGTCAACCTCGACGGGGTCTTCTACTCGTTGCGTGCGGCGGTGCGGCACATGGTCGAGCGCGGTGAAGGCGGCAGCCTCGCCGTCACGACATCCGGATCGGTGCTCATGGGTGCGCCGCGCGGGCAGCCCTACGCGTCCTCCAAGGGCGCGGTCATCGCGTTGATGAAGGGCATCGCGGTCGAGCACGCACGTCACGGCATCCGCGCGAACGCGATCCTGCCCGGCTGGATCGAGACGCCGATGACCGCGCCGGCGATGGGCTGGGATCGCTTTGTCGACAAGGTGCTACCCCGCGTGCCGCTGCGACGCTGGGGCACCGGCGACGACTTCAGCGGGGTCGCGGTGTACCTCGCCAGCGATGCGTCGAGATACCACACGGGAGACGTGCTCGTGCTGGACGGCGGCTATGCCATCTTCTGAGTCCGTGCCGAGTGGCCAAGTGCCGCGGCCCGCGTCGATGGATTTCCCGACGCTCCTGCGCTTCCAGTCCGACCAATGCGCGGTCAACGGATCGATGCTCTACGCGCGGCTGCTCGCCGCGGCTGCGGACGACGCAGAGGCCGGTGGCCCATGCGCCGAGGTGTTGCGCGGCCACGAGAAGGATCCGCTCGGCACCGCGCTCGTGCTCCGCTTCATGGGCGGCGTGCACCGCCTCGCGCTCGAAGGCGATGCTCCCGACCTCGCCGCGTTCTACCCGTCCGCGGGCGGATCGATCGAAGCGGGCGATCCGTGGCCCGCGTTCATCGACACTGTCGCCCGCAACGTCGAGCTGCTGCGAGAGCGGCTCGGCGACGGCGTGCAGACGAACGAGGTCGGTCGGGCAGCAGTGCTCGCGCCGTGCTTCCTCACTGTCGCCATCGAGACCGGGCATCCCTTGCGCGTGCTGGAGGTTGGTTCGAGCGGTGGCCTGAACCTGCGGTGGGACCGCTTCCGCTACCGGGACGAGGCGGATACGTGGGGCGACGAGGGCTCACCGATGCTCCTCGAGGACCGATGGAGCGGCAACCCCCGCCCGTGGCGCGACGCACCTTCCTACGAGGGCCTCGTCATCGAACGCGCCGGATGCGACCCGAACCCGATCGACCCGACCGACGAGGTCGGCCGACAGAAGCTGCGGTCGTTCGTATGGCCCGACCAGGTCGCACGGTTCGCTTTGCTCGACGCGGCGATCACCGTCGCTCGCGCGAACCCGGCGACCATCGACCGCGAAGACGCGGTCCCGTGGCTCGAGCACGCGCTCGCCGCACCCGCGGAGGGCGTGTCGACCGTCGTGTTCCACTCGATCGTCATGCAGTACATGAACAAGGCGAAGCGCGCCGCGGTCGCGCAGGCGATCGCCGACGCAGGAAACCGGGCCACGCCTGATGCGCCGGTGGCGTGGCTGCGCATGGAGCCGGGGTGGGTCGAGGGCCGCGCCGACGTCACGTTGACCACGTGGCCGGGCGGACGCGAGCGGCTCATCGCGCTGACGGGTTACCACGGCTCGCCCGTGGAGTGGAGCGGCCCGAACGGGCTGCGTCGTTGAGCCTCAGGCGCTCGCGGCCTCGACGGTCTCTGGGTGCTTCGCCTCCCAGCGCCGGTCGGTCCACGCGGTGAACGCCTTCGCAGCGAGGAACCCGAGCCCCAGCGTGATGAACCCGCCGACCGCGTCGAGGAGGTAGTGGTTCGCGGTGACGACGATGCAGTACACGGTGGCGACGGGGTAGAGGAGCAGCAGCGCCCTCGCCCAGTTCGACTTCAGCTGTGGCCACATCACGAACACGCACCACATCGCCCACGCGCAGTGCAGTGACGGCATGGCCGCGTACTGGTTCGACAGCTTCTGCATGGCGCCCGAGTCGAACGACCACAGCGTGCCGAACTTGTCGAGCGTGTCGACGAAGCCGTAGGACGCGGGCAGCAGCCGCGGGGGCATGAGCGGGAACGTCGCGAAGCCGATCAGCGCGAAGCCCGTCGTGAAGGCCAGCGTGTTGCGCCAGAGCGGATAGCGCTTCGGGAAGGACCGGAACATCCAGATGAGCGCGACCGTCGTCACGACGAAGTGGAAGCTGCCGTAGTACACGTTCCAGAAGACGAGGAACCAGTGCCAGCCGAGCACCGCGCTCTGCATGGCCTGCTCGTGGAAGATCTGGAGGAACTCCTCGATGCGGATGACGTGGCGGGCGTTGCCGTAGGCGACGTCGGGCGACACCGACGCCGACCCGAACTGGTTGCGGATGTACGAGTAGACGCCGTAGAAAGCCAGGACGTAGAGGACCTCGCGCCACCAGTAGAGGCGCCTCGGGGCGACGTCGACCGCAGTCGCGCTCGGAGCCGCCACCTGCTCTGCGTCGACGGCCTGTGCCACCAGCTCTCCTTCGTAGCTCACGCCACCCCCGGACCACCCCTCCGACGGCGGAATTCGCTCAGCCTAGGGGCGCGACCTGCCGATCGGACTTCATCGTGAGTCACAACAGAAGCATGCGTTCCTCTAGGGTGCCAGCGGCTTCCCCCGAGCAACCTGCTTCGCTCGCATAGGAGGACCTCGTGTCCCGCAAGCCGTTCCTCAGCCTCGTGGCCGCCTCGGCCGCCTCCCTCCTCGCCATCGTCGGCTTCACGGCGTGTGGCAACGGCACCAGCAACGACGCGACAGTCGTCGAGGCTGCGGCCACGCCGCAGTTCCTCACGGAGTCGGCGGATCGCACGGCAGCGGTCGAGAGCGGCCGCTTCGAGCTGAGCGTCGACGTGCCCGCGTCGAAGGACGTGCCGAGCGGCTTCACGATCAAGGGCTCGGGCGCGTTCGACCTCGCCAACAAGCGGTCTGACACCACCATCGACCTCAGCGGTCTCATCGCCGCAGCGAAGGACACGCAAGACACCGGCATGCTCGACCTCTTCGGTGACGGCAAGTTCGAGATCATCACCGACAACGACGTGGTGTACCTCCACGCAGGCTTCCTCTCGGCGCTCCTCGGCGGCGACAGCACGAAGCCCTGGGTCAAGCTGCCTGCTGACAAGAGCACCACTGTCACGAACGACCTCAGCGGTGGCCTGGCCGACGCCACTGCACTCCTCGACCTCCTCCGCGACAACGGCGCGACGGTCACTGACCTCGGTCAGGCCGACGTGCAAGGCCAGTCGACGCACCACTTCCAGGCGACGATCAGCGTGGCCGACGCGCTGGCCGCGGCTCCGGAGGCGAGTCGCGAGAAGGCGCACGCGTTCATCGATCAGCTCGGTGCAGCGGCGTCGAACGTCAAGCTGCCGATCGACGTGTACGTCGACGATCAGGGCCTCGTGCGCCGGATGCAGATGACCTTCGACGGCGACGTGTTCAAGCAGCTCGCCGACGCGGACCCTGCGGCAGCGGCCGGCCAGGGTCCCGTCACGTTCACGCTCGACTTCCTCGACCTCGGTGAGTCGGTCGAGATCCAGCTCCCGCCCACGGATCAAGTCGGTGACGCGAAGGATCTCGCGAACATGTTCCAGAACGCGCCGTCCGACGCTCCGTCCGACTCGTCGGGTTCCTGAACACGAGTGACGCCCTAGTGTCCCCCGCATGGGGGAACGCAGCGTCGACAACGGATCGATCCACCTGACGATCGCCGAGGAGGGCGTGGGCGGCCGCCCGCTCATGCTCGTCCACGGCTTCACGGGAGCGAAGGAGGACTTCGCGGACTTCGTCGTGCCGCTCGCTTCCCGCGGATGGCACGTCGTCGCACCCGACCTGCGCGGCCACGGCGCGAGCGACAAGCCCACGGACGAGGCCGCATACACGCTCCCGATCTTCGCGGGGGACGTGCTCGCGCTCGCGGACACCCTCGGATGGGAGCGGTTCACGCTCCTCGGGCACTCGATGGGCGGGATGATCGCGCAGCACATCCTCCTCGGCGCCCCGGATCGCATCGAAGCGCTCGTCTTGATGGACACTGCCCACGGGCCGTTGGAAGGGCTGGTCGACCCGGCGACCATCGGTCGGGCCATCGCCTTCGTGCGCGCGAACGGCATCGAGGCGTGGAAGCTCGCCCAGGACGCAAACCCGACGTTGCGCAGCCCCGCGGACGAGCGGGTGAGAGCCGAACGGCCGGGTTACATCGAGTTCGGTGACCGAAAGCTCCTCGCCGCCTCGCCGGCGATGGTCGCCTCGGTCCTCGGGCAGTTCGCGACCGTGGGCGATCGCCTCGAGCAGCTGGCGGCGCACTTCACGCCGACGCTCGTGATCGTCGGCGAGCAGGACGCTCCGTTCGTCGGGCCGTCCGAGCGCATGGCTGACGTCATGCCGGGAGCGAGCCTCGCGGTCATCCCCGATGGCGGCCACTCTCCACAGTTCGAGGCCCCGGACGCGTGGTGGTCCGCGCTGTCGACCTTCCTCGATCGCGTGCAAGAGGGGGCTGCGGCATGACTGACACGGGACCGCTGCATCACTCGGGAGACGCCGCGCTCGACGTGGTGCGCGCGTACGGCGTCGACACGATGTTCACCCTCAACGGCGGCCACGTGTGGCCGCTGTACGACGCGGCCGTCAAGCAGGACGTGCGCATCGTCGACGTGCGCCACGAGCAGACCGCGACGTTCGCGGCCGAGGGTTGGGCGAAGCTCACCCGCAAGCCCGGGCTCGCCGTGCTCACCGCTGGTCCCGGCGTGACGAACGGTGTGAGCGCGATCACCACCGCGCACTTCAACGGCACCCCACTCGTCGTACTCGGTGGTCGCGCGCCACAGGGTCGATGGGGGTCGGGCTCGTTGCAGGAGCTCGATCACGTGCCGATCGTCGCTTCGATCACGAAGTCGGCGCGCACGGTGATGGCGCCCGACGACACGGCGAAGGAGGTCCAGCACGCCGTGGCCACCGCGCTGACACCGCATCGCGGCCCGGTCTTCGTCGACTTCCCGATCGACGTCATCTTCCACTCGGCGGGCGAGCCGGTCGCGATCGGGACGGTGCCACATGGCGTCGATCCTGATCCGGCCGATGTCGCGGCAGCCGCTGCGCTCATCGCCGCGGCCGAGCGTCCCGCGATGATCGTCGGCAGCGACGTCTACTGGGAAGGTGCGTGGCCGGCGCTCGCCCGCTTCGTCGACACGATGCGAGTGCCGTGCTGGTTCAACGGCCTCGGCCGTGGGTGCCTCCCTGCCGACCACGAGCTCGCGTTCACGCGCACCCGCGGCCTGCTGAAGACCGACGCCGACCTCGTCGTCGTCATCGGCACGGCGCTCGACTTCCGCCTCGGCTTCGGCAGGTTCGGCGACGCGCCGGTCATCCACATCTGTGATGCGCCCGAGAGCCGCGCCGCCCACGTCACCACCGCTGCCTCACCCGCGGGCGACCTCACATCGATCCTCGACGGCATGACTGCGTGGGAGGGAGGCGGTCGCGCCGACCACGAGCCGTGGATCGCGCAAGTCCGCGATGCCGAGCAGGCTGCTGCGGCGGTCGAGCGCGAGCTGCTCGACGCGGGCGGCGACCTCATCAAGCCGACTCGTGTCTACGGCGAGCTCGGCAAGCGGCTCGAGCGAGACGCGGTCGTGATCTGCGATGGCGGCGACTTCGTGTCGTACGCGGGCAAGTACGTCGAGGTGTACACGCCCGGATGCTGGCTCGACACGGGTCCCTATGGCTGCCTCGGCAACGGGCCCGGGTATGCGATGGCGGCGCGCGTGGCGCGGCCCGACGCGCAGATCGTCGTGATGCTGGGCGACGGCGCTGCCGGCTTCTCGCTCATGGACGTCGACACCCTCGTGCGCCACAACCTCCCGGTCGTCATGGTCGTGGGCAACAACGGGTGCTGGGGTCTGGAGAAGTACCCGATGCAGGCCATCTACGGCTACGACGTGGCGTGCGACCTGCAGCCCGAGTGTCGCTACGACGAAGTGGTGCTGGCTCTCGGCGGCGCAGGCGAGACCGTGCGCATGCCCGACGAAGTCGGCCCTGCGCTCGACCGTGCGTTCGCCGCCGGAGTGCCCTACCTCGTCAACGTGATGACCGACCCGACGGACGTGTATCCCCGGTCCTCGAACCTCGGTTAGGCGTTCCTCAACGAGAGGTCGTTGCAGGCGTCGCACACCTCGGGAGGGATGATGCGAGCGCGCATCAGCAGCGCGAACACCTTGCAGCCGAGGCAATACGCGAAGACCGACTCGAGCGTGGCGGCGATGGTGATCGCGGCGACGAGGACGATCGCGACGGTTGTGCTTCCGAGCGACCATGACAACAGCGCGGCGACCGAGAGCGTCGCACCGATGCCCTGCGCGAACCGTTTCGGTGGTCCGGGCACGAGCTTCGCAGGGACGGACAAGCGGGGGGTGACGACCTTCGTGACCAGCAGGCCGAGCGGGCTGAAGCGCGGACCGGCAGCGAGGCGAGCGACGAAGCCGTAGGCGAGGGGCACGAGCACCCAGTGCTGGTGGCCCACGAGGATCGCAAGGGTCGTCAGCACGACGCCGGCGGCGACCAGGCGCGCGGACACCTCGTTCACCGGGTTCGGGAAGCGCAGGACCTCGGGAAGGGCCACGCCCCGAGGATACCCCAATTCCCGACCTATCTACTCGGGATTTGGGGTCCGGGCCTATTCGGCGGCTGTGCTGAGGGGCCGCCTACTCGGCGGCTGTGCTGAGGGGCCGCCTA
>DATKAS010000535.1:0-3501 GCA_035497855.1 Acidimicrobiales bacterium | reverse complement strand
CGACCTGGTGCCGCCTCGAGCGGCGGGTGCGCTTTGCTGCCCAGCTTCTTCGGCGCGGGCACGCGCTCGCCCGAGCGGGTGCCGAGCCACGCGGCCCAGTGATCCCACCATGAGCCGCTGTGCTTCTCGGCCGTCTCGAGCCACTCGTCCGCCTCGGTCGGGGGCGTCCCCTCACGGGTGAAGTAGGACGCCTTGAGATTGCCCGGCGGATTCACGATGGCCTGGATGTGACCACTCGAGCTCAGCACGAACTGCGACTCGCCACCGAGTAGCTGCGTCGTTCGGTACGCGCCCTGCCAGGGGATGATGTGGTCGGTCGAGCCCGCAACCACGTAGGCGTCGACGTCGACCTTGCCCAGGTCGACGGGTGTGCCGAGCACTGTGAGCGTCCCCTCGACGAGCCCGTTCGAGAGGAAGAGGTCGAGGAAGTCCGAGTGCAGCCCGGCCGGAAGCCGGGTCGTGTCCGCGTTCCAGTAGAGGATGTCGAACGCCGGTGGGTTCTCACCCATGAGGTAGTTGTTGACCCAGTAGTTCCAGACGAGATCGTTGGGACGAAGCCACGCGAAGACCTTCGCCAGATCGCCACCGTCGAGGTAGCCGGTGCGTTGCGAACGGGCACGAGCAGCCTCGACCGCGGCACGCGATGCCAGCAGGCCGACCTGTGATTCCTGGGCGGTGTCGAGTCCCGCGACCATGAACGTCGCGGAGTGGACGAGCCGCTCACCCGTCGCCGCGAGATGGGCGAGAAGGCATGCGAGGGTGACCCCGCCGGCGCAGATGCCGAGGACGTTGACCTCTGGGCTGCCGGTGATCTTGCCGGCCACCTCGATCGCCTCTTTGCATGCCGCGACGTAGGTATCGAGGTTCCAGTCCCGCTGCGCTGCCGTAGGGTTGCGCCAGCTCACGGCGAAGTACGGGATGCCCGCGTGGACCATGTGCTCGATCAGGCTCCGTCCCGGCGCGAGGTCAGAGATGTAGAACTTGTTGATCTGCGGAGGGATCGCCACGAGCGGTCGCGCGTAGACGTCGGTGCCCGCAGGCGCGTACTGGATCAGCTCGAACACGTCGCTTCGGTGCACGACCTGCCCGGGAGTCACCGCGAGGTTGCCGCCGACGGTGAACGGTCGCGTGTCGACGGTCGATGGCATCCCGCCGTTGTGGCGAATGTCGTACGTCAAATGTCGCGCGCCGTCGAGCAGGCTGCGACCCCGCGTCTGCACCATCTTCGCAAGCGCGCTCGGGTTGCCGAGGAGAGTGTTCGTCGGTGCGGCAGCCTCGGTGAGGAGCGTCATCGCGAAGCGGGCACGCTCCCGGCTCTTCGGGTCGAGGTCCACTCCATCGATGACGTCGAACAGGGCTCTCGTCTCGACCAAGTAGGCCTGCACGAGCCGGTGGTAGATCGGGCTCGCTTCCCACGCCGCATGAGCAAAGCGTTTGTCGCCGCGATCCGGTACGACGGCGCTGCGACCGACGAGCACCTCGAGCAGATCCGAAATCGCGTCGAGCATGTTCGCGGTCACGACGCCCGGCTCGACGGCTGCTCGCTGGGCAAGGCGGCCGAGCGCGGCTGCGATCTGCCGGCGGCTCAGGCCGACCAAGGGGTTGGCACCGAGGACGATCGGATCGGTGGCGTCGAAGGTCTGGGCAGTCGTGGCCATTGCAGTCTCCAGCTCGTGGTTGTCGTAGTGCTATCTCATCCCAGCCGCTTCGCCCCTTCATCGTGTCGACCGAACGGACTTCTCCCGGCGGTTTGTGCGCCGACACCAGCCGGAGCCCGGGGTTGTGCACCGCGCACAGGAGGCAGACCGCAGGTTGGGCCTCCCTTCACATTCACGCCGGCCCTTCGATCCCGCAGTGTCGATGGTCACACCCACGACACAGGGGAGACTCCAATGGGCTTCACGACCGGGGACCTGCCGCACGTCGATCCGGAGACCTTCGCCGATCGCCCGCTCTTCGAACGCATCCGCATCTTGTCGACCCACTGGCTCGAGTACGGGTTCGGCACTCCGAAGATGGTGCACGCGATCTACGTCGTGAAGCTGGTCGTGTTGTACATCTGCGGCGGCCTGTTCGTCGTCACCGCGACGTCGGGCCTCGGCCCCCTCTGGCACGTGTCGTCCTATTGGACGGAGCCGATCGTCTACGAGAAGCTCATCCTCTGGACGGTGCTCCTCGAGACACTCGGGCTCGCCGGCTCATGGGGGCCGCTCGCGGGGCACTTCAAGCCGATGACCGGGGGAGTCCTCTACTGGGCGCGACCCGACACGATCCGCCTGCCCCCGTGGCCTGATCGTGTTCCGTTCACCCGAGGCGATCGGCGCACGGTTGGTGACGTCGCGCTGTACCTCGCGATCCTCGCGATGTTGGTCGTGGCGCTCGTCGCGCCGAGCGTCCCGCGTCCGTCTCTCGACGCGCTCGTCCCGGGCAACGCGGGGTTGGTGAATCCGGCGATCGTGCTCGCCGTCGTCGGCCTGCTCGTGGTCATGGGTCTGCGGGACAAGGTCGTGTTCCTCGCCGCCCGCAGCGAGCAGTACATCCCGGCGTTGGTCTTCTTCGCTGTTCTCCCGTTCGTCGATCTGATCGTCGCCCTCAAGCTGCTGATCGTCGCGGTGTGGGTGGGTGCCGGCGTCTCGAAGCTCGGGCATCACTTCACGCGTGTCGTGGTGCCCATGGTGAGCAACACACCGTGGATGCCCAAGAGCCTCAAGCGTCGAAACGTGCGCAGCTTTCCCGACGACCTGCGTCCGTCACACACCGCGTCGCTCCTTGCGCACGTCGGTGGATCGACGGTCGAGATCCTGCTGCCGCTGGTGCTGCTCTTCTCGACGAACCCGACCGTCACCTTGCTCGCGGTGATCGGCATGGTGGTCTTCCACCTCTTCATCCTGTCGACCTTCCCGCTCGCCGTGCCGCTCGAGTGGAACCTGTTGTTCGCCTACGCGACTGTGTTCCTCTTCTGGGGACACCCGGCGTGGGAGGGCTTCGCATTCGCGGACTTCTCGTCTCCGCTGCTGCTCGGGGTGATCGTCGCTTGCCTGCTCTTCTTCCCGGTGCTCGGCAACCTGCGTCCCGATCTGGTCTCGTTCCTCCCGTCCATGCGCCAATACGCGGGCAACTGGGCGTCGGCCATGTGGGCGTTCGCGCCTGGCGCCGAGTCGAAGCTCGACAACCTCACGCGAGCCTCGGGAAACACTGTCGATCAGGTCGCGGCGACGTACCCGAGGCCGGTCGCCGAGATGCTCCTCACGATGCCAGTCGCGTGGCGGTCGCTGCACAGCCAAGGCCCCGCGCTGTTGTCGATGTTCATGAAGCACCTCGGCGACGACATCGATCACTACTCGCTTCGCGAGGCCGAGTTCGGCTGCAACACGATCGTCGGGTTCAACTTCGGTGACGGTCACTTTCACGACGAGCAGCTCATCGAAGCGATCCAGCGGCGTTGCGGCTTCGAGCCCGGCGAGTTCGTGGTGGCCTGGGTCGAGTCCCAGCCGATACACA
>DATKAS010000534.1:0-2271 GCA_035497855.1 Acidimicrobiales bacterium | reverse complement strand
GGCCAGGGTGTAGCGGTCCGGCAGCGGAGCCTGCAGTCTCAGCATGTCAGGTGCCCCCGAGGGGTGTGGAGTTCCGCTCTGGCCGGCGGGGACAGCCTGGTCGCCCACCGCGGGGTTGTCGGCCACGGAACCGGTTGCGTGCCGGTGTTACCAGGCCGGCACACCTGCAATATACCGCCCGCGAACGCACCACGGTGGGCCCAGTGCCGAGCGCGACAATGGTGTGGTGCAACGGCCGGTTCCCTCGACGATCCCCGACGCGCCCGGCTCCTACCAGTTCAAGGACGCCACGGGGCGTGTGCTCTACGTCGGGAAGGCGAAGAGCCTGCGCAGCCGGGTGATGTCCTACTTCTCCACCGGGCTCTCCGAGCGCACGGCCCAGATGGTGAGCACCGCCGACTCGGTCGAGTGGATCGCGGTGCGCAACGAGGTCGAGGCGCTGTTCCTCGAGTACAACCTCATCAAGAAGCACCGGCCGCGGTTCAACATCCGGCTGAAGGACGACAAGTCGTACCCGTTCCTCGCCGTCACCCTCGACGAGGAGTGGCCGCGCGCCCAGGTGATGCGGGGCTCGAAGCGGAAGGGCGTCCGCTACTTCGGTCCCTACGCGCACGCGTACGCCATCCGCGAGACGCTCGACCTCCTGCTCCGCACCTTCCCGATCCGCACGTGCACCAAGAACAAGTTCGACCGCCACGCCCGGCTCGGCCGTCCGTGTCTCTACGCCCACATCGAGAAGTGCGTGGCGCCGTGCGTGGGTGCGGTCACGTCCGACGAGTACATGGCCCTCGTCGCCGAGCTCATCACCTTCCTCGACGGCGACACCGCGCCGGTCCTCGATCGCCTCGACAAGCACATGCACGAGGCCAGCGACGCGCTCGAGTTCGAGCGGGCCGCTCGGCTGCGCGACCAGATCCTCTCGGTGCGCAAGGCGATCGAGCGTCAGCAGATGGTCGACGCCCACGAGGAGGACTACGACCTGATCGGGATGGTCGACGACCCACTCGAAGCGTCGGTGCAGGTGTTCCTCGTGCGCAAGGGCCGCGTCGTCGGCCGCAAGGGCCTCGTGGTCGACAAGGTCGAGGACGTCGGGCGCCCGGAGCTCGTCGGTCGTCTGCTCGAGCAGCTCTACGGCGACCTCGAAGGTCGCGACATCCCGCGCGAGATCCTCGTGCCCGAGGCGCCCGACGACCCCGAGCTGTACCAGGAGTTCCTCACTCTGCAGCGGGGGAGCAAGGTGCGGGTGCGCGTCCCTCAGCGCGGCGCCAAGCGTCAGCTGATGGAGACGGTCACGCAGAACGCGCACGAGGCGATGGCGCGCCACAAGCTCAAGCGCGCGTCCGACCACAACGCCCGCGCCCGTGCGCTGGTCGCGCTGCAGGATGCGCTCGGGCTGCCCGAGGCGCCGTTGCGCATCGAGTGCTACGACATCTCCAACCTCCAGGGCACCGAGATCGTGGCGTCGATGGTGGTGATGGAAGACGGCCTGCCGAAGCGCTCCGACTACCGCCGCTTCAAGATCAAGCACCAGCCCGGTCAGGACGACTTCGCGTCGATGGAAGAGGTGCTCACCCGCCGCTTCCGCCGCTACCTCCAAGACCGCGACGAGGGCGCGCGCAGCGGCAAGCGCTTCGCCTACCCGCCCAACCTCGTGCTCATCGACGGCGGCAAGGGCCAACTGGGCGTGGCGGTGCGCGTGCTCGAGGAGCTCGGGCTCGAGGACATCGCGGTGGCCAGCCTGGCGAAGCGCTTCGAAGAGGTCTACGTGCCGAGCAGGTCGGAGCCGGTGCGGATCCCGCGCGACTCCGAGGCGCTCTACCTGCTGCAGCAGGTGCGCGACGAGGCGCACCGGTTCGCGATCACGTACCACCGGCAGCTGCGCGGCAAGTCGATGACCAAGTCGGTGCTCGACGACGTGCCCGGCCTCGGTCCCACCCGCCGGGCCCGCCTGCTCAAGGAGCACGGCTCGGTCAAGCGGTTGCGCGCGCTCACCGAAGACGAGCTGGTGGCGATCCCGTGGCTTCCCGACAAGGTCGGGCACGCGGTCTACGAGCAGCTGCACACCGAGGCGGCAGGGAGTCGATCGCGATGACCCTCGACGTCACCATCATCACCGGCATGTCGGGTGCAGGCCGGTCCGCCGCCGCCGACGTGCTCGAGGACCTCGGCTTCTTCGTGATCGACAACCTGCCGCCCGCGCTGGTGATGAAGATGGCGGAGCTGGCGCGCACCAGCGAGTACCCGCAGGAGTTCGCGCTGGTCATCGACGTC
>DATKAS010000533.1:0-4853 GCA_035497855.1 Acidimicrobiales bacterium | reverse complement strand
GACCTTCGAGGCTGATGCGCCTCGCCGACGCGATCGGATCGATCCCCCACCGATCGCTCGAGTGGATCCACATCGTCTCGTACGGCACCCGTTCGACGTGCGCGCGATGCAGGCGGCTCAGGGCGTCCGCCGAGGGCGGCTCGCGATCGAGCTTCAGTCGGGCGAGATAGGAGTCACACATCTCGGAGTCGAGTCCGCCATCTCGCCCCCGCTCGCGAGAGATTGATGATTCGGGGTGCTCATGAGCGCCTTCAATCATCAATCTCGACCGATCGGCGTGGAGCGTCGTGCGCTCGTCACGCAGGATCGGCCGCTGCGACCTCGCGCGCCCAGGGGTAGTCGGCCTTGCCGTTCGGCGCGCGCTGGACGCGATCGACGATGATCACCCGCTTGGGCAGCTTGTAGCGGGCGACGTGCTCGGACGCGGTCTGCACGATCGACGCCTCGTCGGCTGAAGCGCCGGGCTGCAGCGACGCGACCGCGACGACCCGCTCGCCGAAGCGCTCGTCCGGCACCCCGACCACGAGGCAGTCGTACACCGCGGGGTTCGCCTTGACCGCTTCCTCGACCTCCTCGGGGAAGACCTTCTCGCCGCCTGTGTTGATGCAGTTCGATCCCCGCCCGAGGAGGATGAGCGACCCGTCCGCCGCGACCTTGGCCCAGTCGCCCGGAAGCGAATGCGGCACACCGTCGATCATCATGAACGTGCGCGCGGACTTCTCGGGGTCCTTGAAGTACCCGAGCGACGCGCTCACCGCCGCGACCATGCCGATCTCGTCAGAGCCCGGCTCGACGACTCGACCGTCTTCGGTCACGACCTTCACCGAGGGGTTCGTCGTGAACTTCGCGGTGGTGCCGACACCGGCACGAGTGCTGATCGTGGTGCCCATCGCCCCCTCGGTCGAGCCGAGGCCGTCATAGAGCATGACGTCGAGGTGCTTCAGGAGCCCCTCCTTCACCTCGGTGGACCACATCACGCCCGACGACACGATCGCCTTCAACGACGGCGCTTGGTAGCCCTTCTCGTCGAGGGCCCGGAGCATCGGCTTCGCGAACGCGTCGCCCACGATCACGACGGCGCTCACACCTTCGCGCTCCACCGCCTGCCAGAGCTCATGTGGATCGAACGAGCGGTTCGTGAGCGTGACCACGCTCCCCTTCAAGAGCAGCGGCGCCATCGTGCCGAGCCACATCCCCGTGCCGTGCATCTGGGGGCACGCCGCGAGCCATACGGGCGGCGACTCGAGCTGGTCACCCAGTGCCAGCAGCTCGTCGATGTTCGTCGGTGGTGTCAGACCCGAGATCGCCGCGCCGAAGGTCGAGATAGCGAGCGGGAAGATGCCGTGGGTGTACATCACGCCCTTCGGCATGCCGGTGGTGCCACCGGTGTAGAGCATGTAGATGTCGCCGGGCTCGCCCTCGATGCGCTCCGCGGGCTCGTGCGACGCGATGACGTCATCCCAACGCAGCGCGCCCTCGACGTGCTCGCCGCCGTCGTCGACTTCGATCACCGCGCGGAGCTTGTCGGCCTTCGACAGCACCTTTGCGACGCGATCTCCGAGGCTCGTGTGGAAGACGAGGACCTCGGCGTCGGAGTTGTCGAGCAGGTACAGCAGCTCACCCTCGCTGTACCGGTAGTTCACGTTGATCGGGACGCTGCGCACCTTGAACGCGGCGTACTGCGCGACGACGTACTCGATGCCGTTGTAGAGGTACAGCGCGACCTTCGAGTCGGGCCGAAGCCCGAGGTCGAGGAACAGCTGCGCGAGCCGTGCTGCTCGATCGTCGTACTCGCTCCAGGAGACCCGCTGGTCGCCGTGGATGAGCGCCGTGCGGTCACCGACCTCGTCGGCGATCGACTCCCAGATGTTGGCGAAGTGCACCTGCATGCCGAACCCCCCCGGCTTCGGTTCCTGCGGACCGTAACTCAGATGAAGCCCTGCACCGGCTGTGGCGTGTACGGCGACTCCAGCGCCGTGATCTCGTCCGCTGTCAGCTCGATGTCAGTCGACGCGATCGCGTCCTCGAGCTGCTGCATCTTGGTCGCGCCGAAGATCGGCGCCGTCACCGCCGGATGCTTCGACACCCACGCGAGCGCGACCTGTGCGCGTGAGACGCCGCGATCCGCGGCGATCTTCCCGACCGCTTCGATCACTCCGGTGTCGGCATGCGCGTACAAGCTGCGGCCGAAGTCGTCGGTCTCGCTGCGATCGGTCGACGTGCCGGGATCTCGGGTCAGCAGCCCTCGCGCGAGCGGGCTCCACGGGATCGCTCCCACCCCCTGATCGACGCAAAGCGGCAGCATCTCCCGCTCCTCTTCCCGGTACACGAGGTTGTAGTGGTTCTGCATCGACACGAACTTCGTCCACCCGTGCATCTCGGCGACGTACTGAGCCTTCGAGAACTGCCACGCCCACATCGACGACGCGCCGATGTAGCGGGCCTTGCCCGCCTTCACGACGTCGTGCAGTGCCTCCATCGTCTCCTCGATCGGCGTACGGGGATCCCAACGATGGATCTGGTAGAGGTCGACGTAGTCGGTGCCGAGCCGGCGCAAGCTCGCGTCGATCTCGTGCATGACCTCCTTGCGGGACAGGCCGCGGCCATTCGGCCCTTGGCGCATGACTCCGCAGAGCTTGGTGGCGAGCACGATCTCTTCGCGGCGCGCGTAGTCGGCGAGCAGGCGACCGACGATCTCTTCGCTGGTGCCGTCCGAGTAGACGTTCGCGGTGTCGAAGAAGTTGATGCCGGCGTCGATCGACCGCTCGATGAACGGACGGGCCGCGTCTTGGTCGAGTGACCACGGGTGCCCACCTCGGCTCGGGACGCCGTAGCTCATGCACCCGAGGCAGATGGGGCTCACGTCCATGCCGGTCGTCCCGAGCTTCCGATACTTCATCGTGCTGTCCTTTCACGGGGGCTGGGGCTGACGACCCGGCCGGGACGGGTCGCAGCGTCGAGCTGGACTTCGTCCACGCGGATGGGGGTGCCGTTGACGAGCACGTGACGGACGCCGCTCGGCCGATCCGCGGTGAGCCGTTCGCTGTCGGCGGGGAAGTCGCGGACGCGACGCACAGGCCCAGGCCCGACAGTGCTCGGGTCGAAGACCGTGATGTCCGCGAACGCGCCCTCACGCAGCACGCCACGGTCTGCGAACCCGAACAGATCGGCCGGCTCCTGCGTCAGCTTGTGCACTGCAGCCTCGAGCGAGAGCACCCGACGATCACGCACCCATCCTCCGAGCAGGTCGGTCGGGAGCGGCGCGTCGCAGAGCTGACCGACGTGTGCGCCCGCATCCGAAAGGCCGAGCGTGCAACCGGGCTCGTTCAGGAGCATCGCGACGCCGTCAGGATCGTCGTTGGCGAGGATCGCCTTCACACGCAGCGCCCCGATGTCGCGCTCGGCGACGGCGATGTCGAGGAGCGCGTCGAAGGGGTGTGCGCCGCGTTCTTCCGCGACGGCCGTGAGCTTGCGACCGACGAGATCGGGATGCGACGCCGACTCCATGATCTCGTAGGTGTCCCAGCGTGGCGGCACGCCCTTGCGCTCGACCCACGCGTCACGTACACGCTGACGCCACGCCGGATCGGCATACGCAGCGCGCCGGTCGTCGAGGGACCGAGGCATGAGCTCTGCGAAGACGGGACTCGTGTTGAGCGTGAACGGCTCGACCATGGTCATGGAGAACGAGAGCGGACGGCAAGACACCTGCGGCCACACGTCCGCGCCGCGCGCCCGACCCTGGCGATGGATCTCCGTGGCCTTCAGATGCGCGCCGTTCGGCACGGTGAGCACTGCGGTGTAGGTGATCGGGGCGCCGAGGGCGGGCTGCATGTCGTAGCAATCCGTGAACGAGAGGTTCTCGCCGCCGTTGACGCCGACGACGCCGCGACCGCTGCGACCCACCGCCTGGCCGAGCGCTTGGATCTCCTCCTTCTCGGCGACGCGGCTCGGGATCGGTCGGCCGTCCGCACCGACGTGGGTGACGGCCATGCTCGTCGCGAACCCCGCGGCACCCGCCTCCATCGCCTCCTCGATCAGCGCCACCATCGCCGCGATCTCGTCGGACTTCGCGGGTCGGTCGGCCGCCTCGGGGCCCATCACGTAGAGCCGCAGCGGCGTGTGCCCGATGTAGGCAGCGAAGTTGAGTGCCGAGCCCCGGCGGCGGACCGCGTCGAGGTACTCAGGGAAGGACTCGAACTCGGTCCACGGGATGCCGGCGGCGAGGCACTCCGGGTCCATGTCCTCGACCTTCTCCATCGTGCGGCCGAGGAGGTCGCGGTCGGCCGGGCGAGTGGGAGCGATGCTGAACCCGCAGTTGCCGGCGACCACGGTCGTGACGCCATGGAAGCAGGAAGGCGTCAGCCCCGGATCCCAGAACACCTGCGCGTCGTAGTGCGTGTGGATGTCGACGAAGCCCGGCGCCACCACGCAACCGCTCGCATCGAGCCGGCGGTCACCGCGCAACCCGCGTCCGATCTCGACGACCCGATCACCCTCGACTGCGACGTCCGCGGCAAGGGCAGGAGCGCCCGTGCCGTCGGCCACCGTGCCCCCTGCGATCACGAGACGATCCATGCGACGGCTCCCTTCTCCGGCCTGACCCGTGGCTCAGCCTCTCACTCCGTGAGGGCGGCGAAGGCATCGACGTCTCGGGCGAGCCGCGCCGAACGGTCCGCCATCGCTACGGCGTGAGCTCGTAGCGGATCGGCAGCCGCTTCGGGCCTCCCACGAACAGCGTCTGCATGTACGCGGGCTCACCAGCGAGCTCGATCGACTTCAGGCGGGGGATCAGCTCGTTGTAGAGCGCGCGGCCCTCCATGCGGGCGAGCTGCGCGCCGAGGCAGAAGTGC
>DATKAS010000532.1:0-2950 GCA_035497855.1 Acidimicrobiales bacterium | reverse complement strand
AGCCCAGCCACGGGCGCGACGACGGCCGCGAGCCGCGCCAGCCGGTCCCGCGACCGCGCGTGGCGCCACCCGCGCAACGCCTCGATCGCGGCGGGCACGGCGAGGACGACACCGAACGGCCGGGCGAGGCCCGCGAGCAGGCCGAGCCCCGCTGCCCATCCCCACGCACGACGGCGCAGCGCGACGAACACGCCGATCGCGCAGACGAGGTACAGCGCCTCGGCGTACGCCCAGACGAGCACGAACGCGGGCGGCGCGAGCGCGAGCAGCGACGCGCTCAGGCGTGCCGTGCGGCGGTCGACCAGGTCGATGACGACGAGACGGTGGAGGAGCGCTCCGGCCGCGAGCGCGGCCGCGTTCGCGATCAGAAGGAGGGCAATCCCGTCGTTGCCGCCGAGCACCCACCCGAGGCCGCGGCCCGACAGTGGAAACAGTGGGAAGAAGCGCAACGCCGCGTCGGGCAGCGCGCCGTAGCCCTTCGACGCGATGTCGCGGTAGAACGCGCCGTCCCATGCAAAGAGACCTTGGTGCAGCTGGATCGTGAGCTCGCCGTGATGGAAGTGCGAGCGCCACACCCGCGCGATGCCGTACGCGGCGGCGACGAGCACGCGGGCGACGACCCACGCGGGCAGCGCAGCGCGCACGTCCTCCGCGACGTGGCGCCGAAGCGTGGTTGCCGTCACGGGGACGGCGGGAATTCGAACAGCCACGCGTGCTCGAAGTACTTGTTCCCGTTGTCGGTCACCCTGGCGACGCCCGCGGGCCGCGCCGCGAGCAGCGCGGCGTTCACCGCTTCGCACTGCCCCTCGAACGTTCGGTAGGTGCCGGCCCACACGTACCAGATGGTGTGGTCTCCGGCGCGGGTGAGCACCTCCTGCGCGATCGCCTCCGGATCCGCGGCCGAGTTGCGCTCCTCGTAGTCGACCCAGTCGACGCGGTCAGTCGGTCCGAGCGTCGGATAGGCGAGCGTGACGACGTCGTCACGGAGGTGACGCGTGCCCGAAGGTCCGAGCTGGTCGGGGCAATACAGCACGATGTCGCCGGGCTTCGCTTGCGCGTTGAGTGCCGGCACCACCCCGGCACCGAGCTGGGTGCGGTCGACCGTGACGTTGCGGTACCCGCCGAGCAGACCGCCGACGACGAGCAACCCGACGATCGCGAGGCGCAGCCAGTCCGAGAGGAACCGCGTGACCCCGACGGCTGCGGCGAGCAAGAGGAACGGCACGAACACCGCGGCATAGCGCGACTCGTAGGTGCCCGCAGTGACGATGATCGCGGCGATCCCGAACGCGATCGTGAGCCCGGTGACGGCGAGCTCGGTGCGCACCTGTGGGACGGTGTGGAGGTCGACGTCGAGGTGGCGGCGATCACGGGCACGGGCGAAGAGCGCGAGCAGGACGAGGAGCGTGAGGACCAGCCCCACGATCTGGCCCTCCGAGCCGGTCCCTCCGAGGTCGTTCGCGGTGATCGTGATCATGGTGGACGGTCGGATCGGCTTCGCCCACGGGGTCCCGGTGTGCGCGGCCTGGTACGCGAACGACGGGAGCCACGGAACGAACGCGAGGCACCCGATGAGCACAGCGACGAGCACACGCGTCGCGGCGCGCCGCGTGTCGCGCGAGCGGAGCCGCAGCGCGAGCAGGACGATCGTCGCAGCGACGAGGTACAGGGCCCAGTAGTGCGTGAGCACGAGCGCGCCGGTCACGACGGCGACCCCGACGAGCCAGCCGAGGCCGTCCTCCTCGAGCGCCTTCATGACGAGCAGATAGCCCCCCAGCACGAACAACACGACGAGCGCGTACATGCGGGCCTCGGTCGCGTAGCGGAGGGCCCACGGGTTGAGCGCGAGAAGCACCACCGAGAACCACGCAACAGTGCGACCGCCGACGCGCTTTCCCGCGAACCACATCAACGGCAGCGCCGCCACCGCGCACAGGCCCGAGAGCGCCCGCACGGCGCGGTCGCTCTCGCCGAACACGGACATCCAGCCGTGCAGCAGCACGTAGTAGAGCGGCGGATGGCCGTCGTGACGGAGCGCCTCGGGGATGTCGCCGATCGGCAGCTTGGCGATGTTCACCGACAGTGCTTCGTCGAGCCACAGGTGCGAGTGGGTCCAGAAGCGCAGGACCAACCCGAACGCCGCAGCCACGCCGATGGCAGCCCATCCGGCGACGAGGAGGCGGTGCGAGGCCGAGGTGGTGGGGGTCTCCTCAGGCCCGGCGGACGGCGCCGTGGCCTGGGTGTTCGTGACCGCCACGGCGCGCAACGGTAGCCTTCGCACCTACTGCGGCCCAATCATCCCCGCCGCGCCCACCCACCTTTTCGAGCCCGACCGAGCTGCAGGAGCGCGCGACCGCGATGCCCGACGACGACACGTCAACACTCGCCGGAGCGCCGACCGACCAGGTCGTCATCATCGGCGCGGGTCCTGCTGGACTGACCGCGGCCTGGGAGCTGACCAAGCGTGGGCGCACCGCCACGATCCTCGAAGCCGACGACGTCGTCGGCGGCATCAGCCGCACCGTCGAGCGCGACGGATGGCGGTTCGACATCGGCGGCCATCGCTTCTTCACGAAGGTGCCGGAGGTCGAGGCCGTGTGGCACGAGATCCTCCCCGACGAGGACTTCCTGCTTCGTCCGAGGCTCAGCCGCATCTACTACAAGAACAAGTTCTTCGAGTACCCGCTGCGCGCGATGAACGTGCTGAAGGTCGTCGGCGTCCGCGAGTCGTTCCTGTGCGGCTGCTCGTACATCGGTGTGCGCATCAAGAAGCCGAAGGACCAGACGAGCTTCGAGGGGTGGGTGGCGTCGCGCTTCGGCTGGCGCCTCTACCGGATGTTCTTCAAGAGCTACACCGAGAAGGTGTGGGGCATCCCCGCCGACAAGCTCCCTGCGGACTGGGCTGCGCAGCGCATCAAGAACCTCTCGTTCGGCAAGGCCGTGTGGAACG
>DATKAS010000531.1:0-9072 GCA_035497855.1 Acidimicrobiales bacterium | reverse complement strand
TCTGCCGTCCCCGAGCGGGGGTCGTTGGCCTCGATCGTGAGCTGGTTCACGTCCACGTCCTCGAAGTGGAACGTCATGAACGCGAGGCCGGAGCGCAGGCCGGGATCGATGCGCACCGGCGCCTCGACCGCACCGCGGCGGGAGCTGACGCGAACGACCTCACCCTCGGTGACGCCGAGTGCCACGGCATCGGCGACGGAGAGGTCGATGGTCTCGCCCGCCCGCAGCGGGGAGGCGATGGCGCCGGACTGCACGCCCGTGTTGTACGAGTCCAGCCGCCGGCCGGTCGTGAGGCGCAGCGGGTACTCGGGCGTGACGCCTTCGGCCGGCGGGTCGTGGGTGACGACGCTGAACGGCGCCAGCGGCCCGCGTGCCGCCGGATCGTCGGCCCACAGCCGATGGTGCAGGTAGGAGGGCTCGAGCGTGTCCTCGCTGAAGCACGGCCACTGGATGCCACCGAGGGCCTCCAGGCGGGCGTAGCTCATCCCCCGGTGCATCGGCGACAAGGTCCGCAGCTCGTCCCAGACCGCCTCGATCCGCTCGGCGAGGGGGGCGCCGGCTCCCCCGTAGGTCCAGCGGTGGCCGAGCCGCTCGGCGATCGCCAGCAGGATGTCGGCGTCGTCGCGGGCGCCCTCCGGCGGCTGGACGGCCTGGCGGATCCGCTGGACTCGCCGCTCCGAGTTGGTGACGGTGCCCTCGCTCTCGCACCAGTTGGCCGAGGCCGGGAGCACGACGTCGGCCAGCTCGGCCGTCCTGGTGAGGAAGATGTCCTGGACGACGAGATGGTCGAGCCCGCCGAGCAGCCTCCTGGCCCGCGAGATGTCGGCCTCCGATTGCGCCGGGTTCTCGCCCAGCACGTACAGGGCGCGCAGCTCGCCGTGTTCCATCGCCTCGAACATGGCGGTGAGGTGCTTGCCGTAGCAGGCCGGGATCGTGGTCCCCCACGCGGCGTCGAAGGCATGGCGGGCGTCATCGTCGAGGATGTCCTGGAAGCCCGGCAGCTTGTTCGGGATGGCGCCCATGTCGCCACCGCCTTGCACGTTGTTCTGCCCGCGCAATGGTGAGAGCCCGCTGCCCTCGCGACCGACGTGGCCGGTGAGCAACGCGAGGTTGATGAGCGACAGCACGTTGTCGACTGCGTTGTGGTGCTCGGTGATGCCGAGCGTCCAGCAGAGCTGTGCCTTGCCGGCCTTCGCGTAGGAGTGCGCGAGCTCGCGGATGGCGTCCGCGGGCACGCCGGTCTCCATCTCGCCGCGCTCGAGCGTCCACGGCTCGACCGACGCCGCATATTCGTCGAAGCCGATGGTGCCGCGTTCGACAAAGGTCGAGTGCACCAGGCCGGCATGGATGATCTCGCGGGCGATCGTGTTCGACAGTGCGATGTCGGTGCCGGTATCGATGCCGAGCCAGGTGTCGGCCCAGCGTGCGGTCGACGTGCGCCGCGGGTCGACGACGAACAGCCGTGCCCCGTTGTGCACCGCCTTGAGGACGTGATGGAAGTAGATCGGGTGCGCTTCGCGCGCGTTCGAGCCCCAGAGGACGATCACGTCGGCGTCCTCTGTCTCTCGGTAGCTGCTCGTGCCACCGCCCTGCCCGAAGATGGTCGCCAGACCGACGACCGAAGGGGCGTGTCAGGTGCGGTTGCAGGAGTCGATGTTGTTCGTGCCGATGGCCTGGCGGACGAGCTTCTGCGCGAGGTAGTTGGCCTCGTTGGTGGACTTCGAGCACGCGAAGAAGCCCACGGCATCGGGGCCGTGGGCGTCGATCGTGCTGGTCAGTCCGTTCGCGACACGGGAGAGGGCTTCCTCCCATGTCGCGGCGCGCAGAGCACCGCCGTCGCGGACGAGCGGCTCGGTGAGACGTGCAGGCATGGAATTCACCGTAGCCCTGGGTAGACACGACCCATGAGCCAGGTGAACGACTTCAACACCCAGATGATCGAGGAGTTCCGGGCGAACCACGGCAAGCTCGGCGGCCGCTTCGCCGGCGGCACGATGCTCCTCCTGCACCACAAGGGAGCCAAGACGGGCACCGAGCGCGTGAACCCGCTCGCGTACATGCCGCTCGACGACGGCTACGTGATCTTCGCGTCGAAGGCCGGCGCGCCGACGAACCCCGACTGGTACCACAACCTCAAGGCGCACCCTGATGTGAGCGTCGAGGTGGGCGACGACACGATCCCGGTGCACGCGCGGGTCGCCGAGGGCGAGGAGCGCGAGCAGATCTGGAGCCAGCAGAAGGTCCGCATGCCCGGCTTCGCGGACTACGAGACCAAGACCGACCGCCAGATCCCGGTGATCATCCTCGAGCGCCGCTGATCCCCAGCGGTCAGGCGGTTCGAGCGCTGAGCGACTCCCACTGGGCGAGGTCGTGGGAGAAGAGGAGGCGCACGCCGGCGGCGTCCTGCTCGCGCAGCCACCGGAAGGTCTCCCGCTGCTTGTCCGGGTCGTAGGAGTAGGAGGGCAGCGCGTCGAGATCGAGCGCGAGACGGCAGTAGCACGCGTCGCCGACGAGGATCGTGGTGCTGTCGACGACCAGCGATTGGTGGCCGGGCGTGTGGCCCGCCGTGGGGACGATGCGGAGGGTGCCGTCGCCGAAGACGTCGTGCTCGCCGTCGAGCAGCTCGACGTCGTGGCCGATGTCGAAGTCGGCAGGGTCGTACACGCCCGCCTCGATGAGCCGTGGGTGGTGGCCCGCCTTCCACTCAGGTGCCTGCACGAGCACGCGCGCGTTGGGGATCTCGACGTGACCCCCGCAGTGGTCGAAGTGCAGGTGGCTGCTCACGATGAACGCGACATCCGCGGGATCGAAACCCGCTGCCCGCAGCTGCGGCCCGACGCTGCCATCGGGCGCGAGCTCGGGCGTGAACATCGACTCGAGGCCGTGGAGCCTGTCGTTCGAGTGCGTCACGTCGGGATGCATCCCGGTGTCGAACAGCACCAGGCCCTGCGGATGCTCCACGAGGAACGACGCCACCGGCATCCGGAAGTCGCCGGTCTGGCCCTCGATCATCGTGCTCGCGTCCGTCGTCAACCAGCCACACGAGATCGGATGCACAGGCAGCGGCACGGACCGAGGCTACGACCTACGCTCCGGCCATGAGCGAGCGAATGGTCAAAGCGAACGGCGTCGACATCTGCACCGAGGCCTTCGGCGATCCGTCCGACACTCCGATCCTCCTCATCATGGGCGCGAGCGCGTCCATGCTCATGTGGCCGGAGGAGTTCTGCGAACGACTCGCGGCGGCCGGGCGCTACGTGATCCGCTACGACAACCGCGACACGGGTCTCTCGATCCACTACCCGCTCGGTGAGCCGGAGTACACGGTCGAGGACATGGCCGACGACGCGGTCGCGGTGCTCGACGCATACGGCATCGACACCGCACACATCGTGGGCGCGTCGATGGGTGGGATGATCACGCAGCAGGTCGCGCTCCGGCACCGTGATCGAGTGCGCACGATCACGCCGATCATGTCGACGCCCGATCCTGGTGCGGTGCTCGGCTCTCTCTCGGGTGAAGGTGACGGCGGCGCCCTTCCGGGCCCCACGCCCGAGCTGCTCGCCGCCGCGCTGTCCCAGGCGACCGTCGACCCGAACGACAAGCGGGCCGTGATCGAGTCGCGCGTCGAGCTCTTCAAGGTGCTGCACGGGCCGGCGTACCCCTACGACGAAGCCACGATGCGCGACGTCTTCACTCGTGAGGTCGAGCGGGATGCAAACTTCCAATCGACCGCGAACCATCAGGTGGCGATCGCCAAGACACCGTCATGGCGCAGCAAGCTGGCGAGCCTCGACGTGCCGACCCTCGTCATCCACGGCACTGCCGATCCGATCCTTCCGTATGAGCACGGCGTCGCCCTCGCGAAGGAGATCCCTGGCGCTGAGCTGCTCACGATGGAGGGTGTCGGGCACGAGCTCCCGCACGAGGAGATGGACTCCCTCGTCCCGGCGATCCTCCGTCACACCTCGGGCTGAGTGCGTGGGCTGAGTGCACGTCCGTCAGCTCGGCCCGGACGAGGTCGAGACGCTGAGGACGATCCGGCTCGAGGCGCTGCGGTCGGATCCCGACGCGTTCGGCAGCACCCTCGAACGAGAGCTCGGCCGCACGGACGACGACTGGCGGGCCTGGCTCGGCCGGGGTGCGACGTTCGTCGCCGAGGACAGCACCGGACCGGCGGGCCTCGTCGCCGTCGTGCACCACGAAGAGCTGGCCGCGGTCGGGGTCTACGCCATGTTCGTGAGCGATCGGGCTCGCGGGCAGGGCGTGGGCAGGGCGCTGGTCGAGGCCGGCATCGCATGGGCGGCTTCGAGCACCGCCGACCGACTCGTGCTGTTGGTGATCGAGGGGAACGGGCCCGCGACCACGCTCTACGAGTCCTGCGGCTTCACACGGACCGGTCGGAGCGAGGTGCGTGAACGGGACGGCGTGACCGAAGTCGAGATGGCGCGCCGCACCCGTTGAGCCGGCTCGACCGGGATGCCGGTGACGATCAGCCGTAGCTGACGGTCACAGGTCCGCCGAACAGCTGCGCGGCACGGCGGAGCCGCTCGCGCTCGACCTCGTCGAACTGCTTCGTGGCCCGCGCGATCAGGTGATCGAGGTCGACGGCACGCAGAGCGGGGTGCTCGGCATCGTCGGCTTCGCGCAACGCCTTCCAGAGGAGGAGCTTTCCCGCGATCCCGAGCGCGAGCGTCTCGAGCTCGATGAGCTCGCGCGGCTCCGCGTGCTTGATCGCTCGCGACGCGACCCACGCCGCAAACCTCTTCGGGTGCGGCTTGCTCACACCGAGCTGGTCCATGATGGTCTCGAGCACTGCCTGGTCGGCTTCGATCTCCAACGCGAGATCCGGCATCGCATGCGACGCGAGCTCGACACCCGCGACCGACCCTGCGTAGTGATCGGCGAGGTACTCCTCCAACGCGTGAAGTGTCATGTCACTCGCCTTCCCCCGAACGCCCGGTGTCGAAACGTCAGGGACGTCAGGGCGCGGCGAGCACGTGGACGACGCAGACGGCACCGACACCCACCATGTGCGCCAAGCCGACGCGGGCATCGGGATGTTGGCGAGCTCCGCCCTCGCCCCGCAGCTGGGCGGTCACCTCGCAGATCTGCCCCACACCGGTCGGCCCGATCGGATGGCCCATGGACAGCAGACCACCCGATGCGCTGACCGCGACCCGCCCGCCGATGTGGAACTGACCTTCGGCGAGCTGCGGTGCCGCGTGCCCGACGGGCGCCAGCCCGATCGCCTCGATGTAGAGGAGCTCCTCGACCGTGAACGCGTCGTGCAGCTCGACGACGTCGAGGTCGTCGACGGTGACACCGGCATCGCGCAGGGCGATGCCCGCGGTCTCGCGAGTGAGGGCAGCGTCGAAGTTCTCGCCGCGGTACACGGTCTCCGATCGCGAGGCGGACGACAGCACGCGCACAGCCCGGGCGGGATCGAGACCGAGTCGAGCGATCGCGGCGTCAGACGCGACGATGGCCGCAGCCGCGCCCTCTCCGACCGGACAGCACTGCAGCCGGGTGAGCGGGCCGCTGATGAGGGGTGGTGCGAGCACCTCCTCGAGCGTGCGCGCCCTCTGTCGCTGCGCGTTCTTGTTGAGAGCACCGTTCTCGCTGTTCTTCACCGCGACGAGCGCGAACTGCTCGTCGGTCGCCCCGTGGTCGTGCATGTACCGGTTGGCGAGCAGGGCGAAGTGGGTGAAGGGCACGACGCGAGCACCGACGAGATCGCGCAAGCCTGCAGCGGACTGCGGCATCCCGAACTTGAGGGGCTTGTCGACACCGACGGCGATCGCGACATCGGCGAGACCGGCTGCGACGTCGATGCATGCCTGCCGGAACGCGGTCGATCCGGATGCAGACGCGTTCTCCACTTGTGCCATCGGGATGCCGGTCGAGCCGAAGTGGCGGTACATGAGCCGCGACAGCCCCATCGCGGTCGTCGCCGTGCCGGTGTACGCGGTCTCGACGTCACGCCACTCGATGCCGGCGTCGGCCAACGCGTCGCCGACCGCCTTGACCCCCAACGCGGTGTACGGCGTGTCGCCCGGCTTCTGGTAGGGGTGCAGGCCGACGCCGACGACGTGCACCGGCCGCAGCTCTCGCAACGTCGCAGCCATCAGACGACCTCGAACCTGGGCTCGACGCGGTCGTTCGCCGCCGTCCACACCACGCCGACCCTCGAGCCGATCGCGTCGCGCTCGACGATCTCGGCCATCGTCACTCTGATCAACGGCCCTGCGTCGAGCTGGACCTCGCCGATTGCGAACGGTGCCTCGATGTCGTGGCCTTGGTACAGGTGGACCGTCGCGACGGAGTGGAGCGTGCCGGCGGGCTCGAGCGTGGTCTGCTCGAGCTGCGTGCTGCCGCACACCTCGCATCCCAGGTCGAGCCGCGGGAAGAAGGTGGTGCCGCACGATCGGCAGCGACTTCCGAGCAGCACGCCGGCGTCGGCGTCGTACAGCATCTGAAGTTCTTACTATCTGGCGCCATGCTGACCGAAGCCGAGCAGGGCACCCCCGAGTTCTGGGCGGATACGCGCCCCGACGCGCCCGCGGTGATCAAGGGCGACGAGGTGATGACGTACGGCGAGTGGAACGACCGCGCCAACCGGGTCGCTGATGCCCTGGCCGCGCTGGGCCTCGAGGAGGGGGACCGCCTCGGCATGCGGTTCCGGCTGTCGTTCGAGTGGTTCGTGATCCAACGCGCGCTGCAGAAGCTCGGGGTCGGGCAGGTCGCGGTCAACTGGCGGCTCACGGCCGACGAGGCCGAGTACATCGTCCGCGACAGCGGGGCGAAAGGCCTCGCTTGCGACGACGTCGACGCGTCGCCGTGGACGAAGCACGACCTCGGCGTGCTCGTGACCGTCGGCGACAACCCCGGGCATCGATACGAAGACCTCCTCGCGTCGGGCAAGCCCATCGCACGGTTCGGCGCACAGCGCCCGAGCATCGTGCTGTACACGTCCGGGACGACGGGCGCGCCCAAGGGCGTGCCTCCACTCGACTTCGCCGGCGTCGACTTCGAGCGCCTGGCTCGCTATGGCGCGTCGCTCGCTCGCGCGGGTGCTCCGCCGCACGACGCCAGGGTCCTGATGTCGCTGCCCGTGCACCACGGCGCGGGAGCCTTCGCCGCGACCGCGGCGTGCGCGATGGGCGGCACTGCGGTGCTCCTCGATCCTTACGATCCGGAGGAGGCGCTTCGGCTCATCGACGAGCACAAGATCCAGACGTGGGTCGGTGTGCCCACCATGCTCCTTCGCATCCAGGCGCTGCCCGAAGATGTCGTCGATCGATACGACCTCTCGTCGATGCAGGCGCTCACTGTCGGCGCGGCGCCAGTGCCACAGTCGTTGAAGCAGTGGATCGTCGAGCACTTCGGCAACGTGCTGTGGGAGGGCTACGGCACGAGCGAATCCGGGATGATCACCTACATGGCGCCCGAGCATCAGCTCACGAAGCCCGGCAGCAGCGGCATCCCGTATGACGGCGTCGAGATCGCGATCGTCGACGACGAGTGGAACCGCTTGCCGACGGGTGAGGACGGTGAGATCGCGGTGAACACGCCGGTCGTGCTGCGCGGGTACTTGGGGCGCGAGCCCCTCGGCGACGACGTGCTGCGCGACGGCTTCTACCGCACTGGCGACGTCGGGCATGTCGACGAGGACGGCTTCCTCTTCATCACCGACCGCATCAAGGACATGATCGTGGCGGGCGGCGTGAACATCTATCCCGCCGAGATCGAGAAGGCGCTCGTCGAACATCCCGACGTCGAGGACGCCGCGGTCATCGGCATCCCCGAACCCGACTTCGGTGAGCAAGCGCTCGCGTTCATCGTCACCCGACCGGGCCACTCGGTGACGGCACCGCAGCTCCTCGAGTTCCTCGACGGTCGGCTCGCGACCTACAAGAAGCCTCGGCAGTTCGAGTTCGTCGACGCGCTGCCCGTCAGCCCCATGGGCAAGGTGCTCAAGACCGAGCTCCGCGCCCCCTACTGGAAGGGACACGAACGCAATGTCTGAGCTGAACCTGCTCGATCTCACGGGGAAGACCGCGCTGGTGACGGGCGCCGGGCAGGGAGTCGGCGCGCAGACGGCCCGCTTCCTCGCGGCCTACGGCGCGCGCGTCGTCGTGAACGACTTCGTGCTCGACCGGGCGAAGGCCGTTGCGGACGAGATCGGTGCCGAGGGTGATCACGCCGTGGCGGCACAGGCTGACGTCACCGACTTCGACGCGGTGCAGGCGATGGTCGCCGACCACGGACCGATCGACATCCTCGTCAACAACGCGGGCAACGCCGGAGCCGACCCGAGCGCGCTGACCGGCCGGCCGTTCTGGCAGACCGACCCACGCGAGTGGGAGGCGTTCATCGGCGTGAACCTCTACGGGGTGTTCCACTGCTGCCGCGCCGCGATCCCCGGGATGATCGAGCGCGGCCCGGGCGGGCGGATCATCACGGTGATCAGCGATGCGGGCCGAGTGGGGGAGCCCGGGCTCGAGGCGTACTCGGCCGCGAAGGCCGGTGCGGCCGGGTTGATGCGTGCGCTCGCCAAGAGCCTCGGTCGCTACGAGATCACGGCGAACAGCGTGGCCATCGCGACGACGAACACGCCCGCGGTCCGGATGATGGTGGAGAACGAGGAGCTCGCGAAGAAGGTGCTGCGGAACTACACGATCCGGCGGTTCGGTGAGCCGAGTGACGTTGCCGCGATGGTCACGTTCCTCGCGTCGCCGTGGTCCGGCTGGGTGACCGGGCAGACCTATCCCGTGAACGGAGGCTTCAGTGTCAACCTCTGATGTCATCCTCTCCGAGCGGGTGGGCGACCACATCCTCGTCATCCGCATCAACCGGCCCGAGCGCCGCAACGCGTTCGATGGCGCGACGGCGCGAGCGATGGAAGCGGCGATCGACGCGTTCGAGGACGACGACTCGTTGCGGGTCGGCATCATCACCGGCAGCGACATCGTGTTCTCCGCGGGCCAAGACTTGATCGCGGCCGCCTCGAACGACATGGGAGTCGCGCCGAAGCGCGGTGGGTTCGGGATCATGGCGATGCCGCCGACG
>DATKAS010000530.1:0-4355 GCA_035497855.1 Acidimicrobiales bacterium | reverse complement strand
TGCAGCGGCTGATGCGCACCTACATGAAGGACGGTCTCGACGCGAAGTCGTTGTCGCCGCCGGTGGTGCCGCCGGTCGTGAGCCAGCCTTCGACCTGATCAGGCGGCGTCGTCGGCGAGCACGACCTCGACGTCGCCAGGTCCGTCGGTCGTCTCGAGCACGAGCTCGCGCACCGATCCCGCTTCCTTCAGGTCGTCGAGCGCCAATTGCAGCGCAGCGAGCCGATCCGCCGTGTCGCGCACGACGACACGGTCGACAGGCGCGCGCATGGAGCGCTGTGCCTCCGACTTGGACTTGCGCACCGCGCCGAGCACCTCGGCGGTGATCTCCGCGACGGCGCGGTCGCCTCCCGAGGCAGCGGCGCGGACCACGGCCGCGTCGGGCCACTCTGCTCGATGGATCGAGCCCGGCTGCCACCACGACCACACCTCTTCGGTGACGAAGGGGAGGATCGGTGCGAAGAGTCGCAACAGCGTGGACAGCGCGAGGCGCAGCGAAGCGTTCGCCGACTCGGCCCCCTTCGCGGTGCCGGCGCCGTAGGCGCGGCCCTTGACGAGCTCGAGGTAGTCGTCGCAGAAGCTCCAGAAGAACATCTCGGTGCGTTCGAGCGCGCGGGCGTAGTCGTAGGCCTCGAACGCGGCAGTGGCTTGTTCAGCGACGTCCGCGAGGCCGGCGAGCATGGCGCGGTCGAGGGGAGCGGTGATCGCCGATGTGTCGGGAGCGCTGTCGTCGGACGCGAGGCCGAGGACGAACTTGCTCGCGTTGAGGATCTTGATCGCGAGGCGGCGACCGACCTTCATCTGGTTCTTGTCGAGCGCGATGTCTTGTCCGGGACGGCCGTTCCCGGCCCAGTAGCGGACCGCGTCGGCGCCGAACGTCGAGAGAAGGTTGTTGGGGTCGTCCTCGCTGTTGCCCTTCGACTTCGAGAGCTTCTTGCGATCGGGATCGTGCACGAAACCCGAGATCGCAGCGTCGTGCCACGGCAGCTCGCCGTGCATGATCTGCGCGCGCACGACGCTGTAGAAGAGCCACGTGCGGATGATCTCGTGGGCTTGCGGCCGCATGTCCATCGGGAACACGCGGTCGAACAGGTCGGGGTCATCGATCCAACCCGAGACGATGTGCGGAGAGACCGACGAGGTGGCCCACGTGTCCATCACGTCGGGATCACCTGCGAAGCCTCCTGGCTGACCGCGCTGCGCTTCGTCGTAGCCCTCGGGGACATCGGTCGAGGGGTCGACAGGCAGCCGCTCCTCCGTGGGGACGAGCGGGCGCGAGCGGTCGAGCGAGCCGTCGGCGAGGACCGGGTACCAGACGGGGAACGGGACGCCGAAGAAGCGCTGGCGCGTGATGTTCCAGTCGCCCGCGAGGCCGTTGACCCAGTTCTCGTAGCGCACGCGCATGAACTCGGGGAACCACCGCAGCTCGCGGCCGCGGGCGAGGAGCGCCTCGGTCGGCGGGTACCTGATGAACCACTGCCAGCTCGTGACGATCTCGAGCGGACGGTTGCCGTTCTCCCAGAACTTGACGGGATGCGTGATGGGCTTCGGCTCGCCCACCATGTCGCCCGAAGCGGTGAGCAGCTCGACCATCCGCGTCTGCGCTTGCGAGATCGTGCGACCTGCGATGTCGTGCCACGCGTCGTTCGCAGGGACGCCAGCAGGCGGGTGTTGGACGATGCGTCCGTCGCGGCCGACGATCGAGCGAACCGGCAAGCCGAGCTCGCGCCACCAGATGACGTCGGTGGTGTCGCCGAACGTGCAGATCATCGCGATGCCCGATCCCTTCTCGGGATCGGCGAGCTCATGGGCGACGACGGGGACCTCGACGTCGAACAGCGGTGAGCGGACGGTCTGGCCGAAGAGCGGCTCGTAGCGCGCGTCATCGGGATGGGCGACGAGCGCGACGCACGCGGCGATGAGCTCCGGGCGCGTCGTCTCGATGAAGACGGGCTCGCCGTCGGCCCGTCGGAATCCGATGCGGTGGTACGCGCCCGGTCGCTCGCGGTCCTCGAGCTCGGCCTGCGCGACCGAGGTCTTGAAGTCGACGTCCCACAGCGTCGGCGCCTCGGCGAGGTGCGCATGGCCGTCGCGGAGGAGGCCGAGGAACGCGCGTTGCGACGTGCGGCGCGCCTTCACACCGATCGTCGTGTACGTCTGGCGCCAGTCGACCGAGAGCCCGACTCGGCTCCACAGCTCGAAGTACGCCTGCTCGAGCTGCTCGGTGAGCTCGCCGCACAGAGCCACGAAGCTCGGTCGGGAGATGGGGATCGGCTGCTTCGGGGGCGATTCGGGAGCCACGAACGAAGGGTCGAACGGCAGCGACGGATCGCACGTGACGCCGTAGGTGAGCTGGACGCGGCGCTCGACGTTGAGGCCGTTGTCGTCCCACCCCATCGGGTAGAAGACCTCGTGACCGCGCATTCGGCGATAGCGCGCCACCATGTCGGTCTGGCTGTAGCTGCAGACATGGCCCGGGTGCAGGGCGCCGCTGACGGTGGGCGGCGGGGTGTCGATCGAGAAGATCTGGTCGCGGGTCTTCGTGCGATCGAAGTGATAGGTGCCGTCGCGCTCCCAGACCGCGGTCCAGCGCTCTTCGAGACCGTCGAGCGTGGGCTTGTCGGGAACAGCCTTGTCGGGAGCACTCATGTTGCAGAAACGCTACCGGGTGCGCGATGAGCCTCCCGCTACCGTTTCCCGGATGATCCACCTCCACGACACGGCCTCCGGCACTGTCCGCGAGCTCGCGCTGCGCGAGCCGGGCAAGGTGGGCATGTACGTGTGTGGCCCGACCGTCTATGGCCCCCCACACCTCGGGCACGGTCGCTTCTCACTCGTGTTCGACGTGCTGCGCCGGTACCTCGAGTGGACCGGCCTCGAGGTGCGGTACGTGTCGAACATCACCGACATCGACGACCACATCATCGACCGCGCCAACCGTGAGGGTCGCACGTCCGAGGACATCGCGGTGAGGTGCGAGGCGGTCTGGTACGAGGCGATGGACGCGATCGGCGTGAAGCGACCGACGGTCGATCCGCACGCGACCGCGTACGTCGACGAGATGATCGCTCTCGTGGCCGAGCTCGTCGATCGCGGGCGCGCGTACGTCACGAGCGACGGCGTGTACCTCTCGGTCGCCACAGTCGAGGGATACGGGCTGCTCGCACACCAGTCGCTGGAGGACATGCGGGCCGGCGGTGGCGATCGATCACTGGTCGGCGAGGAGAAGCGTTCACCCGCGGACTTCGTGTTGTGGAAGCTGGCGAAGCCTGGCGAGCCGTTCTGGGAGTCGCCGTGGGGCGCCGGACGTCCCGGTTGGCACACCGAGTGCGTCGTGATGTCGCTCGACCTGTTGGGGGAGGGGTTCGACCTCCACGGTGGCGGGCAGGACCTCGCGTTTCCCCATCACGAGAACGAGCGGGCCCAAGCGGTCGCCCTCGACCGCCAATTCGCGCGGCACTGGGTGCACAACGGGTTCGTCGAAGTGGGCGGCGAGAAGATGTCGAAGTCGCTCGGCAACTTCACGAACCTCCTCGACCTCATCGACAACGTCGACCCCCGCGCGTACCGCTTGCTCGTCCTGCAGTCGCACTACCGATCGCCGCTCGAGATCAGCAAGGAGACCACCGATCGCGCCGAGCGGTCGCTCGCCGGCCTCGATGCCTTCGCTCGTCGCGTCGCGGCAGAGGTGCCCGGAAGGCATCCCGCAGATCCGGACGTGATCCGACGCTTCCGCGAGGCGATGGAGGACGACCTCGACACGCCCGCGGCGATGGCGCTGGTGTTCGACAGCGTGCGCAGGGTGAACGTCGCGCTCGATGCCGGCGATGTCGCCGCGGCCAACCCGATCGTCGGCGCGGTGATGACGATGTGCGAAGCGGTCGGGCTCGTGCTGCGAGGTGGTGTCGCCGAGGTGCCCTCCGAGATCGCCGAGCGCGCGGCAGCGCGCGATGCGGCGCGTGCGTCGAAGGACTTCGCGCGAGCTGACGCGATCCGCGACGAGCTGCAGGCGGAGGGATGGATCGTCGAGGACACCGCCAGCGGCACTCTCGTGCGTCGCTCGTGAGCCACGCGTGAGCGAGCAGTCACGGCGCTCGCGCCGCGAGCGCAAGCCGTTCCCACCCGGGTTCGGCACCATCTGGACGACCGTCGCGCTCGACTTGGTCGGGTTCGGCATCGTGCTGCCGATCCTGCCGCTCTATGCGGAGCGATTCGGCGCGAGCGCGACGACAGTCGGGATCCTGCTGTCGACGTTCTCGATCGCGCAGCTGCTGCTGGCGCCGGTGTGGGGCAGAGTCTCCGACCGCATCGGCCGCAAGCCGGTCATCCTCATCTCGCTGTTCGGCACCGCGGCCG
>DATKAS010000529.1:0-5423 GCA_035497855.1 Acidimicrobiales bacterium | reverse complement strand
GACCTTCGTCCAGCGAGCGCCGGGCACAAGACCCGCGTCGGCCATCATCTGTTCGGCAACGCCGTCCCAGGCGATGCGCGACATCCGCTTGGCATGTCGGTGGTCGTGGTCCTCGAGCTGCCCGAAGAGCTTGAGGAGGGGGTAGGCCGCCATTCGCTTGGGGCGGCCCCAGAAGCTCAGACCGACGCGCCCTGCGGGACGGCACACACGCACGGCCTCGGCCAGTGCGTCTTCACAGCCTCCCCAGATCCCCCGGAAGCTGGTGACGACATCGAACGACGCGTCATCCCACGGGAGCGAGAACATGTCGCCGACGCGCACATCGGCCTCCGGTGTTCGCGCGAGCGCGATCTTGACCAATCGCCTCGACGCGTCGATCCCCGCGACGGTGGCACCGCGGTCGTGCGCGAGACGCAGCGCCAGCGCTGGCCCGCACGCAACGTCGAGCACCCGCGTGCCGGCCGCTACCTCACACGCGTCGAGTAGCTCGAGGTACTCGGGCCACATCTGGGCTTCGAGGAGGTAGGCGTAATCGACAGCCTTCCGACCCCACCCCTCATCGACTTGTTCCCAGCTCACCGCCGAACACTCGCACACGGTCATGCAGGGGCGAGCTCGCCGTAGAATAGGAGGCTGTCACCCTCCGTCGATGAGGATGTCGCTGCCCGTGATGAACCCGGCGTCCGGCCGGCCATCGACGAACACTGACAACCCGCAGGAGGACCAATGGGTCTGCAACCGAAGCGAGCCACGGTCAAAGGACCCGCCGACTGGTTCACGGGCGACGTCTACATCGATCCGATCGTCCAACCCGAAGGTGATTCGACGATCAACGTCGGCCATGTGCACTTCACGCCCGGCGCGCGAACGGCGTGGCACTCACACGACGGTGGCCAGACGCTCTACGTCACAGATGGTCGGGGTCAGGTCCAGAACAAGGGCGAGGAGCGCGTCGAGCTGCGCCCCGGCGATGTCCATGTGACCGCGCATGGCCACGAGCACTGGCACGGCGCCCTGTCCGACCACTTCATGGCGCACATCTCCATCACCCGCGGACCCGCAACGTGGGGCGATCACGTCAGCGACGCCGAGTACGAAGGCGGCAACGGCTGACGCTCGGCGACCCGGGGAGCGTCTTCCTCGTCTCCCGCCTCAAGCCAGCTGGTTGCGCGGTTCGAGGACGATCACCGGCGTCTCGGTCGACCGGCGGGCCGCGTACGCGTCCAGCCTCGGATCGACTGCGACCCAGCGCTGCCACAGCCGATCACGCTCCTCTCCCGACGAACGTCGTGCGCGCACGAGCCGCTGGTTCTGGTGCGGCAATCGGACGACGGCGTCCGGGTGAGCCTCGAGGTTGCGCCACCACGCGGGATGGCCTTCGTCCCAGCCATTCATCGCGATGGCGATGAGGTTCGGACCGTCTTCGAGGTAGCCGATGATGACACTGCGCTCTTCTCCGGACTTCCGCCCGATCGTGGTGAGGCGCAGCGCACCCCAGCCGCGCTTGTTCGACGGGGTCCACAGGAATCGGCCGCGAGTGAGTCGGTACAGCGAGCGATGAGCGCGCCAGGCCAGGTGCACGAACCACGGCGGCGGGTGTTTGGGCGGCCGGGTTGCTGCATTGCTCAAAGTCGACACCTTCCGCCGAGGACTCTCCACGGTACGTCGCTCGCGCGTCGAGCGGAGCATCGACCACGTTCGCGATCGACCCGTGAGCGGCGGGTTGTGTGAGACGATGCGCCCGTGGCGGACCTCACGTGTGCGGGGTGCGGCGCCGTCAACCCGCCTGGCTCACGCTTCTGCAACGGATGTGGCAATCCTCTTGCGGCTGACCAACCGGCGACCCATCCGGAGGCCGAACGCCGCCTCGTGACGGTCCTCTTCTCGGATGCGTCGGGGTACACGCAGATGGCCGAGTCCGTCGACGCGGAGGTCGTTCGCGAGCTGATGAACCTCGTGTACGACAAGGCGGGGGAGATCGTGACCCGCTACGGCGGCCGGATCGACAAGCTCATGGGCGACGCGGTCCTCGCAGTGTTCGGCGACCCGGTCGCCCACGAGGATGACGCGGTGCGCGCGGTGCGCTCCGCGATCGAGCTCCACGCTGCCGTGAGCGACCTGCGGCCGACGTTCGAGGCTCGCACCGGGCACTCGTTCGAGATGCACAGCGGCGTCAACAGCGGGGTCGTCATCACCAGTGACCTGCGGGGGGACCGGGCCAGCGGGCCCCTCGGCGACATGGTGAACGTGGCGGCGAGGCTCCAGTCGCTCGCGACGGCGGGCGAGATCTACATCGGTCCCGAGACCCGGGCGCTCGTCGCGGGTCGGTTTGCGCTGACCGACCTCGGCGATCGCGAGCTGAAGGGCCGACGCGAGCCCGTGCGCGTGACGCGGGTCGACGGCCTGCGCACCGCACAGGCTCGCCCGTCACGCCGATTCGGCGGGTTCGTCGGCCGCCAAGAGGAGCTCGGCGTGTTGCTCGGCGCGGTCGACCGGCTGCGCGACGGCGAGTCGTCGCTCATCACCGTGTGCGCGGAGGCGGGCGCGGGAAAGACGCGACTGCTCGAGGAGGTGCGCTCGCGGCTCGGCGACGACGTGCAGTGGTACGAGGGCCGCGCGTACCCGTACACCGCGGACATCCCGTACGCCCCGCTCGTGGACCTGTTCAACAATGCCGCGTCGATCGACGAGAACGACGATGCGGCGCAGGTGCGAGAGAAGCTCACCACGATGGTCTCGACGGTGTTGCCCGGCGACGACCTCGCGCTCGCCGCGATCGGTCAGCTCTACGGCACCACCCCGGTCGACGGTGCCGTCGACCTCGAAGCCTTCCAGTCGGTGCTGCGCGGCGCGGTCGTGCGGCTCCTCGACGTCGTGGCGGGCCGAGCGCCGACTGTCGTGTGCTTGCAGGACTTGCACTGGGTCGACCCCTCGACGGCGGCGCTCGTCCGCGATCTGACGGGGGCCCTCAGCCAGCCGGTCGTGACGATCTGCAACTTCCGTCCGGGCTTCGTGCTGGGCGCACCCGGCGAGCGGTCGCTCTTCCTGAGTGAGCTCTCTGCACGTCAATCGCGGGAACAGCTGACGTCACTCCTCGATGGGGCCGAACCACCGGACGAGCTCGTCGCGATGGTGACCGCACGCGCCGACGGCAACCCGTTCTTCGTCGAAGAGCTCGTGAACACGCTCGTCGACGACGGCGTCCTAGCCCGTCGCGGCGAGACGTGGGTCCTCGCGACGAGCCTCGACGCAGTGACCGTGCCCTCGACGATCCGGGGCCTCATCGCGGCTCGCATCGACAACCTCGCGCCCGAACCTCGACGTGTGCTGCGGGAGGCATCGGTCGTCGGGCGTGAGTTCCTCTACCGGATCATGCAGTCGGTGACCGATGCTCCCCAGGAGCTGGAGCAGAGCCTCGCCGGGCTGTCCGCGGCCGACCTGATCCACGAGCGGAAGGTCGACACCGAGCTCGAGTACATCTTCAAGCACGCGCTCACGCAAGAGGTCGCGTACGACGGGCTGCTCCGTCGAGACCGTCAGGAGCTCCACGAGCGTGTCGCGCGAGGCATCGAAGCGCACCTGGGCGGCCGTGCCAACGAGTTCGTGGAAACCCTCGCATACCACTATCAACGCAGCGGTCACGTCGTCGAGGCCGTCGACTACCTCCGCCGTTCCGGACGCAAGGCGCTCGATCGCTACGCCCTCGCGGAGGCCCATCGCCAGTACCGCGCCGCGTACGACCTCCTCACGTCCGACGACGAGGACACCCTCGCCGTCGATGCCGCCACCCGAGACCGCCTCTTGATCGAGACGATCATCGAGTGGGCGCAGTGTCACTACTACACGTGCGAGATCGGCCCTCTCCGGGATCTGCAGGAGCGCCACCGGGACCTGCCCGCAGCCGTGGGCGACGACATGCTCACCGCTCGCTGGATCGCGTGGGTCGGGATGGTGACGTGGCAGCTCGAGCGCATCACCGACGCCGACCGGTACCTGACCGAAGCGCTCGCGCTGGCTCGACGTTGCGGCGACGCCACGGCGGAGGGCTACGCGCTCGCATGGCTGACGTGGGTCGCCGCGCAAGCCGGCGACCTGACGCGGGTCTTCGAGGCAGGCGCGGCCCTCGAGCGGGTCGTGCCCCTCGTCGCCGACCCCCAGGATCGTCTCTACGTCCAGATCAAAGGACTCGGCGGCGTCGGCGGGGCGTTGGCGCGTCATGGCGACGCGAAGGCGGCGACCGCATGCGCGGACGAGCTGCTCGAGATCGGGCAGCGCACCGGCAACCGGCGAGCGGCCGCGATGGGCCACATGGTCGCCATGGCGGCCTCCCTGTCTCGTGGTGACGAGTACGCGGCGAAGGCCGCAACGCGGGCTGCGATCGCCTGTGACGCGGACCCGATGTACGTGCTCTTCGCGCGGGCATGGGCGACTGGCATCTCGATCGGTGGCGACAGCATGCAGGAGTCTCGGCGCGAGCTCGCCGAGCTCGATCTGATGTGGCGCGAGACGGGTGCGACCGTGAGCTCGTCCGTGCTCGCCGGCTTCGGTCACATGCTCGACGTACTCGACGGTCATCCCAGTCGGGGGATGGCCAGGCTGGCCGAGCTGCGCGCCGACCGGGAGGCCGCGGGCGACTACGTCACCGTCGTGACCATCGACGTGTTCGCGGCCACCGTGCAGAGCCGCCTCGCGACCGGCGATGTCGGAGGAGCAGCCGTGCCCCCCGCGAGCCTCCGTGACAAGGCCTTCATCAAGGCCCATCGTGTGGGGGCGAGCAAGAAGGCGCGCGTCGCCCTCGAGCAGCTCGCGAGGTTGCTGGCCGACCGACAGGAGAACGGACGACTCGCAGCAGTCGAGCTCGAGCTCGCCAAGGTCGCGAAGCACGACGGGCGAAACGACGACGCCCGAGCCCACGTCCAGACGGTGCAGCGGCTCCTTGCCGGCTCGCCTGACGCATCGCTCTACCTGCGCGCCCGGGGGATCCTCGCCGAGCTCGGCTGAAGGCTCAGCAGGTGCACTCCGCCTGCACAGGTGTACGTTGCTCGTAGCGGTGCTCCGGACCCTGGTAGCGCGTCGTCGCGTCACGACCCCAGGAGCCGGACATGCACCCCATCTCCTCGCTTTCCGTCCTCTCGTCGCTCATCGGCGAGCTCGACGGTCGAGGGCAGTAGGCGGTGTCCGGTGATCGGCGCGAACGAATCGTCGCACGACTCATCGGCGCGGAGCCTGGGGCAGAGACCGCGCGCCTGTGCCGGGTCTGTGCCGAGGTGACGGGCATGACAGGCGCGGGCATCATGCTGGTGTCGGGCGACATCGCGCACGGCTCGCTTTGCACCACCGACGACGTGAGCGCTCGCATCGAGCAGTTGCAGTACGACCTCGGCGAGGGGCCGTGCGTGGACGCCTACCAGCTCGATCGTCCA
>DATKAS010000528.1:0-4481 GCA_035497855.1 Acidimicrobiales bacterium | reverse complement strand
GCCGGCTCGCTCACCGCGCTGCCGATCATCGAGACCAAGGGCGGCGACGTCTCCGCCTACATCCCGACCAACGTCATCTCGATCACGGACGGCCAGATCTACCTCCTCGACGACCTGTTCAAGTCGGGTGTGCGTCCCGCGGTCGACGTCGGCATCTCGGTGTCTCGCGTGGGCGGCAACGCGCAGATCAAGGCCATGAAGTCGGTGGCCGGCACGCTCAAGATCGACCTCGCCCAGTTCCGCGACCTCGAGGCGTTCGCGACGTTCGGCTCCGAGCTCGACGCGGTCTCGAAAGCGCAGCTCGAGCGCGGCTACCGCTTGGTCGAGCTGTTGAAGCAGAACCTCAACTCGCCGATGCCGGTCGAGGAGCAGGTGGTCAGCATCTTCGCCGGCACGAACGGCTTCCTCGACGATCTCCCCGTGTCCGACGTGAAGCGGTTCGAGCAGGAGCTGCTCGAGGTCTTCCACACGCGGCACAACGCGATGCTCGAGGAGATCCGCACGAAGGGCACCTTGCCCGATGGTGTGCGTGATGCCGTCGCGTCGTTCAAGAACGACTTCGCCGTCGTCGTCGAGCACATGCCGGTGGCCGATCCGCTCGCCACCGATGCCGACGCGCTGGGCGAGGCCGAGTCCGAGAAGACCCTGGCGACGGAGTAGCTGATGGCAGGTGGGCAGGAGCGCGTCCTCAGGCGCAGGATCAAGACCGTCCAAGCGACGAAGAAGATCACGCGCGCCATGGAGCTCATCGCCGCCAGTCGCATCGCAAAGGCCCAGGAACGGGTGCGTGCTGCGGTGCCGTACAGCGAGCAGATCACCGAGGTCGTGAAGGACATCGCGGCAGGCGCTGGTTCGGAGATGCGCAGCCCGCTGCTGGAGGCGCGTCCGGACATCCGGCGCGAGGCGTACCTCGTGCTGGTCGCCGACCGCGGGCTGTGCGGCGGGTACAACTCGTCGGTGCTCCGCGCCGCAGAGGGCGAGGTCAAGCGGTCGGTCCTCGAGGGCAAGGAGTACGGCCTCGTCACCGTGGGCCGCAAGGCCGAGACGTACTTCCGCTTCCGCGGGTACACGATGGACGCGTCGTTCACCGGGTTCACCGAACGCCCGACCTACGCAGACGCCAAAGCCATCGCGGCGAAGGTGATGGCGATGTACGAGGCCGGCGAGATCGACCGGCTCGAGATCGTCTACACCCGTTTCGTCAGCGCGGGCGTGCAGGAGGTGCTGCAGCGGCCGCTGATCCCCCTCGAGAGCGAGGTCGTCGAGGGCGGCGACGGCATGCCGGCACCGGCCGCCGACGGCCACGGCCCCGCGCGCGCGGCCTACGAGTTCGAGCCGGGTCCCGAGACGATCCTCGAGAGCCTGCTGCCGCGCTACGTCGAGGCCCGCATCTACGCCGCGCTGCTGAACGCGTCGGCGTCGGAGCAGGCAGCGCGCCAGCGCGCGATGAAGGCCGCGACCGACAACGCGGAAGACCTCATCGTGAACCTGTCGCGCATCATGAACCGCGCCCGCCAGGACGCGATCACCACCGAGATCATGGAGATCGTCGGCGGCGCCGAGGCGCTGAAGGTCGACGAGATGGTCGAACATCACCTCCACACCGACTTCGAAGTCCCGACCCCCCTGTAGGAGCCTGCTGTCATGACCATGACCGACAACGAACCCAAGCTGAAGGATGGCCGGGTCGTCGCGATCGCAGGGCCGGTCGTCGACATCGAGTTCCCCCACGACGCGATCCCGGAGATCAACTACGCGGTCGAGATGACGATCGACGTCGGCGGCGAGTCGGTCGTCGTCACCGCCGAGGTCGCGCAACAGCTCGGCTTCGGTCGTGTGCGCGCGGTGTGCATGAAGCCGACCGACGGCCTCACGCGCGGCGCGGTGGTCACGAACACCGGGCGGGGCATCACCGTCCCGGTCGGCGACGGTGTGCTCGGCCACATCTTCAACGTCATCGGGGAGCCCCTCGACGTCGATCCATCGGCCGTGGCAGGCCTCGAGCGCTGGGACATCCACCGTGACCCGCCCCCGTTCGACCAGCTCGAACCCCGCGCGCAGATGTTCGAGACGGGCATCAAGGTCATCGACCTCCTCACCCCGTACCTGCAGGGCGGCAAGATCGGCCTGTTCGGTGGTGCGGGTGTCGGCAAGACCGTGCTCATCACCGAGATGATCAACCGCATCGCGAAGCAGCACGGCGGTGTGTCCGTGTTCGCCGGTGTGGGCGAGCGCACCCGTGAGGGCACCGATCTCCGCCTCGAGATGGCGGAGTCCGGCGTCATCGACAAGACCGCGCTGGTCTTCGGTCAGATGGACGAGCCGCCGGGCGTGCGCCTGCGGGTCGCGCTGTCGGCGCTCACGATGGCCGAGTACTTCCGCGACGTGAAGAACCAGGACGTGCTGCTCTTCGTCGACAACATCTTCCGCTTCGTGCAGGCGGGCTCCGAGGTCTCGACCCTGCTCGGCCGCATGCCGTCGGCGGTCGGCTACCAGCCGACGCTCGCCGACGAGATGGGCGAGCTGCAGGAGCGCATCACGTCGACCCGAGGCCGTTCGATCACGTCACTGCAGGCCGTGTACGTGCCCGCGGACGACTACACCGACCCGGCGCCGTTCACCACGTTCACCCACCTCGATGCCACGACCGAGCTCTCCCGCCAGATCGCGGCGCTCGGCATCTACCCGGCGGTCGACCCGCTCGCGTCGTCCTCGACGCTGCTGCGCCCCGAGGTCGTCGGCGATCGTCACTACGCCGTCGCACGCAACGTGCAGGAGGTGCTGCAGCGGTTCAAGGAGCTGCAGGACATCATCGCCATCCTCGGGATGGACGAGCTCTCCGAAGAGGACCGCGTCACCGTCAACCGCGCTCGCAAGATTCAGCGCTTCCTCTCGCAGCCGTTCTTCGTGGCCGAGGTGTTCACCTCGATCCCGGGCATCTACGTCCCGATCCAGGAGACCGTCGAGTCGTTCGAGGCGCTCGTGAACGGCGAGCTCGACGAGATCCCCGAGCAGGCGTTCCTGAACGTCGGCAACGTCGAGTCGGTGCTGGCGAAGGCCAAGCAGCTGCAGGATCAGGCGTGACGCTGCGCGTCGAGCTCGTCTCGCCGGAGCAGGTGCTCTACAGCGGCGACGCGTCGATGGTCGTGGCGCGCACCTCGGGAGGCGGCGACATCGCGTTCCTCACGGGGCACGCGCCGTTCCTCGGGGTGCTCACCTCGGGTGTCGTGCGCGTCATCGAAGAGGGCGGTGGCGAGGTGCGGGTCGCCGTGTTCGGCGGGTTCGTGGAGGTCAACCACGATCGCGTGTCGATCCTGAGCGATGCCGCAGAGCTGTCCACCACGATCGACGTCGACGCGGTGCGGCGCGTGCGCGAGGAGGCCGAGGCGATCCTGCGCGCTGGCCCGGACGACGACGCCGAGCTCGCCGTGCGGATGGCCGACGTCCGGCTCGCCGCCGCGGGAGCGCCGCCGGCCGCCGGCCACCACTGAGCCTCGAAGAGAACCGAAAAAGGTCGGAGCGGAAGGTGCCCGCCGCACCTCCCGCTCTCGATCCCGCCACCTTGACCTGTTGACCTGTGTGGGCAGTGTGCACGTTTGGCAGAGGAACGGCTGTAGCAAGGAGCACGCCGCGGGCTTGACGTGGGTCACACTGGCACCGTGCCGAGGCTGCGACTCGCGTCCGCGCTGTTGATCCCGCCGCCGGCGGCCATCGAGATCGACGGCCTACGGCGCGCGTGCGGCGATGGGATGCTCGACCGGGTCGATCCGCACGTGACGCTCGTCGAGCCGATCAACGTGCGTGAGGATGCCCTCGACGAGGTCTTGCGCGTGCTGCGCGAGGCCGCGTCCCGCGCTCCCGGCCCGCTCACGTTGCGGTTCGGCCCGGCGCGCTCGTTCCATCCCGAATCGGCCGTGCTGTACCTCGCGGTCGAGGGCGATCTCGACGACCTCGCTGCCTTGCGAACGGCGATGCGGGTCGGGCCGTTCGATCGCGAGGCGACCTGGCCGTTCGTTCCCCACGTGACGATCGCGACCGATCAGTCGGAGGAACGGCTCGGGGCGGGCGTCGAAGCCCTCGCGGGCTACTCGACGACCGTCACCCTCACCCACGTGCAGGTGCTGCAGGAGCAGCGTGATGCGGACGAGGTCCGGCGATGGCGTCCGATCGCAGACGCGACGCTGGGTGGCAGGACCGTCTCGGGTCGCGGCGGCATCGAGCTCGAGATCACGGAGGCCACCGGCGCAGGGTTCGAGCTGACGGCACGGCACGGCGGGGAGGTGGTCGGGGCGGCGCGGGGCTGGATCGAGGGCGAGGCGGTGCGCATGGCATGGCTCGACGTCCCCGAGCGAGCGCGGGGCCTCGGCGTCGGACGCCGGCTGCTCGCCGCGGTCGAGGACTTGGCGCGAGCCCATGGCGCGGGGCACCTCGTCGCGGCACGATCCGGCGTGGACGACTTCTTGCGCGAGCGGGGCTGGCAC
>DATKAS010000527.1:0-21330 GCA_035497855.1 Acidimicrobiales bacterium | reverse complement strand
CAACGCCGGCCGGGTGCTGACCCATCGCACGTTGCTCGTCGAGGTCTGGGGCGAGCCGCTGCCGTCGAGCACGCAGCCGTTGCGCACCGCGATCACCACGTTGCGCAAGAAGCTCGGCGTCGGCGTGGGGTGCCCGACGCTCGTCACCGAGCCGGCTGTCGGGTACCGGCTGCTTCGGCCCGAGACCGACTGAAGGCCCTTCGACATGGCCTCGTTTCGGCTACCACACACTTTTCACACACAAATCTGACCTGTAACACGGCGTTCATTCCCACGTGCAGAGCGGGAAACAGGTCCGGCCTTTCGTTCCCTCGGGCGCACTCGCGCCCGAGGGGGAGACGAGAGGAGACCAGGTTTGTCGAACGGGAAGAAGTTCATTCTGCTCGCCGTCCTGACGTTCGTCGCGCTGATCGTCGTCGGCGCGATGTTCTCGGGCAAAGGCGGCGACACGACGGGCGCGCACACCGGCACCACTGCCGATGTGATCGCCTCACAGGGCCTCACCGGCGACACCGTGCCGCCATCGCAAGTCGGCATCAACGCGGTCGCGAACGAAGCAGGGCACCTCCATGTGGCCGTGAACTTCAGCTGGCTGCTGATGACCGGCTACCTGGTGCTCTTCATGCAGGTCGGGTTCGCGTTCCTCGTCACTGGCCTCACGAGAGCGAAGAACGCGGCGCACATGATGATGATGAACGTCGCCGCCTTCGCGATCGCGCTCGTGGCGTACTACGCGGTCGGCTTCGCATTCCACTTCGGTGGCGTCGGAGCGATCGCGAACCTCGGCGGCACCAGTCCGCTCAACGGGCTCTTCCCACACGGCAACTCTGGCCTCATCGGGTGGCACGGCTTCTTCCTGCAGAGCAGCCACGGCTACGACGTCGGCGTGATCGGGCTGTTCCTGTTCCAAGTCGTGTTCATGGAGACTGCCGGCTACATCATCATCGGCGCAATCGCCGAGCGGATCTCGTTCGCCGGCTTCATCGTCGCCGAGCTCGCGATGGGGGCGATCATCTACCCGATCTACGGCAACTGGTTGTGGGGCGGCGGGTGGATGGCCCACCTCGGACAGACCCTGCACTGGGGACACGGCGCCGTCGACTTCGCCGGCTCTGGCGTGGTGCACGCGACCGGTGGATGGGCCGCACTCGCACTCGCGATGGTGCTCGGTCCCCGCATCGGGAAGTTCAACGCGGATGGCACTCCGAACGCCTTCCCGGGCCACAACATCGGCTACGTCGTCATCGGCACGATGATTCTGCTGTTCGGGTGGATGGGCTTCAACCCGGGTTCGACGCTCGGCGCGACCGACCTTCGCATCTCGATCGTCGCCGTCAACACGCTGCTCTCGGCGTGCTTCGGCTTCATCGCGGCGATGTGCTACACGAACGCGCGGTACGGCAAGCCGGACATCTCGATGTCGTGCAACGGCATGCTCGCCGGGCTCGTCGCGATCACCGCGCCGTGCGCGTTCGTCGCACCCTGGGCCGCGTCGATCATCGGCATCGTGGCAGGGCTGCTCGTGTGCTGGGGCGTCTACTTCTTCGATCACGTCGCGCATGTCGACGACCCGTGCGGTGCGATCTCGGTCCACGGCATCAACGGTGCGTGGGGCGTGCTCGCACTCGGGATCTTCGCGGACGGCACCTATGGCTCGGGCTGGAACGGGATCGGTGGGAACGTGAAGGGCCTCCTCTACGGAGATCCGGGCCAGTTCATGGCACAGGTCGCGCATGTCGTCGTCGGCTTCGTGTGGGCCTGGGGCGTCACCTGGCTCATCTTCTCCGGCGCCAAGAAGATCATGGCGGTGCGGGTCTCCCCCGAGGTCGAGCTGCAGGGCCTCGACATGCCCGAGTTCGGCACTGTGTGCTACCCGGACTTCCAGCTCGTCTCGCACCCTGATCACGTGACGAGCGGGATGCACGCCGCGTCGCATCCGACCGCACACTCCGGCACCACCGACGGAGGCACGGCATGAAGCTCATCACTGCGATCGTGAAGCCCTTCGTCCTCGAGGACGTGAAGGAGGCGCTCACGGCGCTCGGCCTCGGCGGCATGACCGTGAGCGAGTCACGTGGCTTCGGACGCCAGCGCGGCCACACGGAGGTGTATCGAGGCGCGGAGTACCGAGTCGAGTTCGTCCCCAAGGTGCGCATCGAGGTGCTCGTCGATGACGACGACGCGAAGCGCTACGTCGACGCGATCGTCGAGGCCGCCCGCACCGGCCAGATCGGCGACGGCAAGGTGTGGGTCACCCCGGTCGACGAGGTCATCCGCGTGCGCACCGGGGAGATGGGACGCGACGCCGTGTAGCGGTCGCGTCGTGACGCCTCGGGTGTCGCCCGGCGATGCGTGTGCTGGCGTGCACGCGCGCCGGGCGGCGCCCGTGCTGGCCGCCCTCGCACGAGATTGATGATTGGAGGTGCACATGCGCACCCCGATTCATCAATCTCGTCGGGGCGAGGGTTCAGATCATGGCGCCGTCGAGCGGCAGGCCGAGCAGGTGCCGGCCGAAGACCTCGTAGCCGCGGGGTGACACCATCAGATGTTGCGTCGCAGTGTGGATGTCGCGGAAGCAACGCTGCAGCGGGCTCGACGTGTACACCGACGATCCGCCGCCTGTGTTGTAGGCGAAATCGACTGCTTCCGCGCATCGCACGCCCGTGTTGGTGGCGGCGAGGCGGATGCGCGCGCGCCGCTCCATCGAGATCTCGCGTCCGTCGAGCACGTCTGCCCACGTGGCGCCGACCTCGTCGAGCAGGAACGCTCGTGCCGATCCGAGCGCGGCCTCGGCTCTCGCGACATCGACCTGCGCCATCGTCGACTTCGCGAGACGGCGGCTGGCGAAGGCAGGCGTCTTCACCTCGGCGAGCTCGACCAGCTCCTCGATGGCGCGCCGTGCGATGCCCAGGCACACCGACGCGACGGCGAGCGAGAGCAACGAGAACAACGGGAATCGGTAGAGCGGACGGTCGATGCGAGGCGCGCGACCCTGACCGATCGGCACTGCTCGGCCCGCGGGCGCGAACAGCTCGCTCACCGAGAAGTCGGTGGAGCCGGTGCCGCGGAGCCCGGAGGAGAACCAGGTGTCGAGGATCTCGACGTCGGCAGCCGGGAAGAACACGAGGCGGAAGTCCCGCTCGTCGACGATCGTGCCGCCGCAGATCCACTGGCAGTGCTGCGTGCCGCTCCCCCATTGCCAACGTCCCGACACGACGAAGCCGCCGTCGACCGAACGCCCGACACCGCTCGGCGCGATGGCGCCACCAGTGACCGTGCGCGGGTCGCCGCCGTAGATCTCCTCGGCGTCGCTCGCCGGCAGGTATGCCGCCATTGGAGCGGTCGTCGACGCGATCATCGAGCACCACGCCGCGGCGGCGTCATTGCGCGCGAGCTCGTCGATCACCTCGATGAACGCGACGGGATCCAGCTCGCCGCCGCCGTACTGCTCGGGCAGGCCGAGCTTGAAGAAGCCGTTGTCCGCGAGCAGCGCGACGACTGCAGCCGGCAGGCGGCGCAGCGCCTCTGCTTCGTCGGAGGACGAGCGGAGCTGCGGCCCGATCGCACGGGCTCGCTCGAGCGGCGCGGTCACGCGGCTGCCGGGTCGTGGGGAAGGCCGAGCACGCGTTCCGCGATGATGTTGCGCTGCACCTCGGCCGTGCCGCCGCCGATCGTGAGTGCCCGTGCGAACAGGTAGCCGTGATGCCACATCGCGTCGGTGGCATTGCCGTCGCCCGTGAGCATGCCTTCCGTCCCGGCGAGGTCCTTCGCGAGCTCCATGATCCGCTGACCGTGCTCGTCGGCGAGCACCTTCCGCACCGACGCCTCTGGTCCCGGCTGTCGCCCGTGGATGGCTGCTGTCACCGTGCGGAGTCGGATGAGCCTGAGCACCTCGGCCTCGATGTGCAGCGCGGCGAGCCGTTGGCGCACCAGCGCGTCGTCGACGCGGCCGTGTGCTCGCACCCGATCGAGGAGATCGCCCGCCGACGGGCCGCTGCCCCAGAGCGCTCCTCCGCCCGACAACGACACCCGCTCGTTCGCGAGGGTCACCTTGGCGAGCGCCCACCCCCCGTTGGCGTCGCCGACGAGGTTGGCGGCAGGCAGACGCACGTCGGTGAAGAACACCTCGTTGAACAGCGCGGAGCCGGTCATCTCCTTGATCGGCCGCACCTCGATCCCCGGTGTGTCCATCGGGCAGATGAAGTACGAGATGCCGCGGTGCTTCGGCGCGTCGGGGTCGGTGCGCGCGATGAGGATGCCGAACTTCGACATCTGGGCACCTGACGTCCAGACCTTCTGCCCGTTCACGACGAACTCGTCCCCGTCGCGCACCGCTTTCGTCGTCAGCGACGCGAGGTCACTGCCTGCCCCGGGCTCGCTGAACAGCTGGCACCAGATCTCCTCGCCCGCGAGAAGCGGGAAGAGGTAGCGCTCCTTCTGCTCGTCGCTGCCCGCGTACAGGATCGTGGGGCCGGCCCAGCCGATGCCGATCTGGTTCTGCGGTCGGGCGACCTTCGCTCGGCGCATCTCGTCGTCGATGACGAGCTGGAGGATCGGGCTCGCGTCGAGACCCCACGGACGTGGCCAGTGGGGCACCACGAACCCGGCCTCCGCGAGCTGACGGCCCGTTGGCTTGGGATTGGCTGTGAACCACTCGCGAACCTGACGACGTTCGGGCGCATCGTCACCGGGCAAGTCGAAGTCCACAGGTGAACCGTATTGTCTTCGTCGCCGCCTCCGCTGCTCCTCGACGATCGGAGCTGCGCGGCTCACCTCCGCCCCGACGTTCGGTTCGGGGCCGCCGCGTCGTACGATCGTGAGTAGTCGCCGCGTCGCGGCGCACATGGAGGCACGAGAGAACATGCCGAACCCGGCACTCAACGAAGGGGCCTGGAAGAAGGCCGCCGCCGAGGAAGACGCGGGCTGGGCCGCGCCCGGCACGACTGCAGCGGCCGACGCGGCCGCCACCACCTACCACCCGCCGATCAGCGACGGACCGATCTCCCCGTACCGCACCGATCGCATGACGATGAGCGGCGCGATGAGCGCAACGGGCGTGTTCTTCGTCGTGCTCGTCGCATTCGGCGCCATCGGCTGGGCGGCGACGCCCACGAGCCCGTTGGGCGAGGTGAACTTCCCTGGCTGGCTGATCCTCCCGATGCTCGGCGCGGTCGGCCTCGCCTTCCTGACGATCTTCAAGCCGCACCTCGCCCGCTTCACGGGCTTCGGCTACGCGGCGCTCGAAGGTCTCGTCCTCGGCGCGATCTCGCGCGTGTACGACGCCCAGTGGAATGGCATCGTGGTGCAGGCCGTCCTGCTCACCGCCGCAGTCTTCTTCGGCATGCTGCTGCTGTACTCGACCCGGATCATCAAGGTCACTGATCGCATGCGCCGCATCGTGATCGTTGCGACGTTCGGCGTCGTCGTCGTCTATGGCGTCGCGCTCCTCGCAAGCCTGTTCGGGGCGAGCATCTCGTTCATCACGGGCGCGAGCACGTTCTCGATCCTGTTCAGCGTCGCGATCGTCGGTCTCGCTGCGTTCAACCTGATGCTCGACTTCGACTTCATCGAGCGCGGCGCGAACGCAGGCCTGCCGAAGCAGATGGAGTGGTTCGCGGCCTTCGGGTTGATGATCACGCTCGTCTGGCTCTACCTCGAGATCCTGAGGCTGCTCGCCAAGCTGCGCTCTCGATAGAACCCAGCACGCTGGGTTCCGTCGTCGCGGTCTCCGCTACCGTCAGCCTCCATGGCTGATCTCGGATTCGACGGCAAGGTTGCGATCATCACCGGCGCGGGCGGAGGCCTGGGCCGCCAGCACGCTCTCCTCCTCGCGTCACGCGGCGCGCAGGTCGTGATCAACGACCTCGGCGGCGGCATCGACGGCACGGGCGGCTCGGAAGGTCCCGCCCACACGGCGGCGAAGGAGATCGAAAGCCTCGGCGGCATCGCCGTCGCGGACACGCATTCCGTCGCGACTCCCGAGGGAGGGGCAGCGATCGTGCAGACGGCGATCGACGCGTTCGGCCGCGTCGACATCGTCGTCAACAACGCGGGCATCCTGCGCGACAAGACCTTCCACAACATGGACGCGTCGCTGCTCGATCCGGTGATCGACGTGCATCTCAAGGGCGCGTTCAACGTGACCCGCCCGGCGTGGGTGGTGATGCGCGAGCAGGGCTACGGCCGAGTGGTGTCCACATCGAGCGCGGCGGGCATCTTCGGCAACTTCGGCCAGACGAACTACGGCGCGGCGAAGATGGGCCTCGTCGGCTTCACCCGGGTGCTCGCGGTCGAGGGCGCGAAGTACAACATCAAGGCGAATGTGATCGCGCCGCTCGCGCTCACCCGCATGACCGAGGACATCATGGGCCCGATGGCCTCGAAGGTCGCGCCCGAGAAGGTGTCGCCGGTCGTCGCATTCCTCGCGCACGAGGACTGCCCGGTCACCGGTGAGATCTACTCGGTGGCCGGTGGTCGGGTTGCCCGGGTGTTCATCGCAGAGACACGTGGCTTCTACAAGGATGGCCTCACGATGGAAGATGTCCGCGACAACTGGGACACGATCCGCGACGAGACGGGGTACTCCGTGCCCGCCAACCTCGGCGAGGAGACTGCGCTGTACTTGCCCTACTTCAGGGACTGATTCGTCAGGGGGGTGATCGCATGACGTCGGGCTTGCTGGCTCGGTTCGTCACCCTCTACTACGCACACCTCGCCCCCGACGACGCCAGCGGACGCTCCACTGCGGACCTCGAAGGAGCGGCGCGCGCGCACCTCCGGTTCGCGGAGGATCGGCCCCCCGGCCAGCCGCTCGTGCGGGTCTACACACCGACGTTCGATCAGGACGGCTACGACTCGACGCACACGATCGTCGAGGTCGTCACCGACGACATGCCCTTCCTCGTCGACTCGCTCGCCATGGAGCTGACACGGCACGGCCTCGGCATCCACCTCGTGGTGCACCCGATCATCGGAGTGCGACGCGACGAGTCCGGCCACCTGGTCGACCTCGACGACGCCGCCCCCCGCGAGGCATTCATGCGCTTCGAGGTCGATCGCGAGACCGACGCTGCTGTCGTCGCAGACCTGCAGGCCGACCTCGTGCGCGTGCTGGGCGACGTGCGCGCTGCGGTCGACGACTGGGGAGCCATGCGAGGGCGCGCGCTCGACGTGGCTCGGGAGCTGACCGACCCCGAGGACGCCGAGGCGGCGGATCTCCTCGAGTGGATGGCCGCCGATCACTTCACGTTCCTCGGCTACCGCGACACCTCGGCGCCAGCGTCAGGCCTCGGCATCCTTCGAGGAGTCACCTCGTCCGATCCCGAGCCGCCACACGAGGGCGTGACCGTCCACAAGTGCGACGCTCGCGCCACGGTGCACCGACCGCTCCACATGGAAGAGGTGAGCGTCGGCGCGCATCGCTTCGTCGGGCTGTGGACGTCCTCCGCCTACAACACCTCGGTGCGCGAGGTGCCGCTCCTCCGGCGGAAGGTCGAGGCGGTGGTCGAGCGGTCCGACCTCCTCCCGACATCGCATGCGGGCAAGGACCTGGCGTCGATCCTCGAGACCTACCCCCGAGACGAGCTCTTCTCCATCGACGAGGACGAGCTCTACGACACGGCGATCGGGATCCTCGGCTTGCAAGAGCGGCGGCGCGTGCGACTCTTCGTTCGCAAGGACGACCGCGACCACTTCTTCTCCTGCCTCGTGTTCCTCCCGCGCGACCGCTTCACGACCGAGGTGGCACGGCGCATCGAGACGATCCTCGTCGATGCGCTCGGTGGCACCGGTGCCGAGAGCACCGCGCGCATGACCGAGTCGGTGCTCGCCCGGCTGCACGTCATCGTGGCGGTGCCGCCGAGCGCGCACCCAGCGCCTCCCGACGCCGCACCTCCCGACGTCGGGGCGATCGAGGCGCAGCTGATCGCCGCCGCCCGCTCCTGGAGTGACGACCTGGCCGATGAGCTCGCGGAGCACAACGGCGAGGAGCGCGGCGTCGACCTGTTTCGCCGCTACCGCGACGCGTTCCCCGCGGCCTACCGGGAGGATGTCGATCCTCGTGCAGCGGTCGGTGACGTCGACCGCATCGAGGCGCTGCTCGCGAAGTCCGCCGGCGCCGACATGATGTCGGTCGTCACGAAGCCTCCCGACGCGCCGCGCGGCTTCGTCCGCATGAAGCTCTACCGCTCGGGCGAGCCGATGGCGCTGTCGGATGTCCTGCCCCTGCTCGAGCACATGGGCGTGCGGGTGGTCGACGAGCACCCCTATGAGGTGCATCCCGCAGACGCGGCACCGATGTGGATCTACGACATCGGCCTCAGCAGCCAGGACCTGTCCGGTCTCGACGCGGAGGCGGCTCGCACCGACTTCTGCGAGGCATTCGGGCGGCTGTGGCGCGGCGAGGTCGAGAGCGACGGGTTCAACCGCCTCGTGCTGAAGGCCGGCTTGTCGAGCAGAAGGGTCGCGATCCTCCGCGCGTACGCGAAGTACATGCGTCAGATCGGGTCGACGTTCAGCCAGGCGTACCTCGAGGACACGCTCAGCGACAACCCGAAGATCGCGGCGATGCTCGTGCAGCTGTTCGAGGCGCGGTTCGATCCGGGCGAGCGCACGAACGCAGAGGAACGCCAGGACGACCTCGCCGAGAGGGTCGTGGTCGCCCTGCGCGAGGTCGCGAGCCTCGACGAGGACCGCATCCTCTCGAGCTTTCTGCACCTGATCCAGGCCACGCTGCGCACGAGCTGGTACCAGCGCGAGCCCGACGGCAACTTCAGGCCGTACGTGTCGTTCAAGCTCGACCCCTCGCGGGTGCCCGACCTCCCGCTGCCGCGGCCGATGTTCGAGGTCTGGGTGTACTCACCGCGATGCGAGGGGGTGCACCTCCGTGGCGGCCGCATCGCTCGGGGCGGAATCCGCTGGTCCGACCGGCGGGAGGACTTCCGTACCGAGATCCTCGGGCTCATGAAGGCGCAGATGGTGAAGAACGCGGTGATCGTGCCGGTCGGCGCGAAGGGTGGGTTCGTCGTGAAGCGGCCCCCCGTGTCCACCGATCGCGATGCGCTCCAGAACGAGGTGATCGCCTGCTACCAGACGCTCATACGGGGCTTGCTCGACGTCACCGACAACATCGTCGGCGCGGAGGTCGTCCCGCCCGCTGACGTCGTCCGCTACGACGAGGACGATCCGTACCTCGTCGTAGCCGCCGACAAGGGCACCGCGACGTTCTCCGATCTCGCCAACTCCATCGCGGTCGAGCGAGGCTTCTGGCTCGGCGACGCGTTCGCGTCCGGAGGCTCCGCCGGCTACGACCACAAGGAGATGGGCATCACGGCCCGCGGCGCGTGGGAGTCGGTACGGCGCCACTTCCTCGGTCTCGGCATCGATCCGCAGAAGGATCCGTTCACGGTGATCGGGATCGGCGACATGTCGGGCGACGTCTTCGGCAACGCCATGCTGCTGTCCCAGACCCTCGAGCTCGTGGGCGCGTTCGATCACCGGCACGTCTTCCTCGATCCGAACCCCGAAGATCCCGCTGCGTCGTCCGCCGAGCGCAAGCGGCTGTTCGACCTGCCTCGCTCGTCGTGGGACGACTACAACCGCTCGCTGATCTCCGCCGGCGGCGGCGTGTGGCCTCGGAGCGCGAAGTCGATCCCACTGTCGCCGGAGGTTCGCGAGCTCTTGTGCACCGACGTCGAGGCGCTGACGCCGGCGGAGGTGATCTCGGCGATGCTCACGGCGCCGGTCGACCTGCTGTTCAACGGCGGGATCGGCACGTATGTGAAGGCGTCGACGGAATCGAACAACGAGGTCGGCGATCGCGCGAACGACGTGCTCCGGGTCAACGGCACAGACCTGCGGTGTCGAGCCGTCGTCGAGGGAGGCAACCTCGGCTTCACTCAGCGCGGCCGCGTCGAGTACGCCCTCGCAGGCGGGCTCGTGAACACCGACGCGATCGACAACTCGGCGGGCGTCGACACGTCCGACCACGAGGTCAACATCAAGATCCTGCTCGACGGCGCCGTCTCGAGCGGTGACCTCACGGTGAAGCAGCGTGACGCGCTCCTCGACGAGATGGCCGATGAGGTCGCGCACCTCGTGCTGCGCAACAACTACGAGCAGAACCGGGCGCTCGCGAACGCACGCGCGCAAGCCGTCTCGATGATCGACGTCCACGCCCGCTACATCCGATCGCTCGAGAGCGAAGACCTCATCGACCGCACGATCGAGTTCCTTCCGACCGAGCGGCAGCTCGCCGACCGCCAAGCGGCGGGCGTCGGGCTCACCACGCCCGAGTTCGCGGTGCTGCTCGCCTACACGAAGTCCACGAACGTGCACGAGATCCTCGCGTCCGATCTCCCCGACGATCCCTTCGTCGCCGAGGAGATCGCGCGCTACTTCCCCACGCTGCTGCGCGAGCGGTTCCGCTCCGAGATGCAGCACCATCGCCTCCGCCGCGACATCGTCACCATGCGGCTCGTGAACGCGACGGTGAACAAGGCCGGCATCTCGTACGACTTCCGCATGACCGAGGAGACCGGCGCGTCGGTGGTCGACAGCACCCGCGCGCACATCGCCGCGCGGGCGATCTTCGACATGGAGGAGCTGTGGGCGCCGATCGAGGCGCTCGACGGTGCGGTTGCGCCGGAGGTCCAGCTGCGGATGATCCTCGCGCTCCGGCACATGGTCGAGCGCGGCGCGCTCTGGCTGCTGCGCCATCGACGCGCACCGCTCGACATCACCGCCACTGTCGCCGCGTTCTCGGAAGGCGCCCGGGAGCTCGCCCGCGCCGTTCCCGAGGTCCTGATGGGGGGTGACCGCGACCGGCTCGAGTCCACCGCGGCGGCCTACGAAGCCGCCGGCGCGGGGCACGACCTCGCGTGGCGGACGGCCGCGCTCGATGTGCAGCTCTCCGCGCTCGACATCGTCGAGGTGGCACGGGCAAGGGGGATGTCGGTCACCGACGCTGCCGCGGTGTTCTTCGCGATCACCGACCGCTTGAGCATCGACTGGATGCGCGACCGCGTGCTCGACCTCGCCCGCGACAACGAATGGCAGACCCTCGCTCGAGCTGCGCTGCGCGACGACCTGCTCGCAGAGCAGCGCGAGCTCACCGCCGAGGTGCTACGCCTCCGAGAAGACACCCGGGAGGCGGCGTACGACCTCGTCGACCGATGGATCGGACGCAACGCCTCGCAGGTCGACCGGTTCCAGTCCGTGCTGGCGGGCATCCGGGCGGGCGGCACGTTCGACCTCACCACGCTCTCGGTCGCGGTCCGCGAGCTCCGGAATTTGATCACCACGGCGCAACCGGCAGGATGAGCGCGTGATCGATCTCGAGAGCTTCCGCTCCGACGCGCGCGCCTGGCTCGCGTCGCACGAGCGCGAGGCGCCCCGCGACTACGGCGCGATCACCCCTCCCGACCTCGTCGACGCTGCGATCGCCTGGCAGAAGCTGCTGTACGCAGATGGCTGGGCCGGCATCCACTGGCCCACCGAGCACGGGGGGCAGGGGCTGACACCCGATCACAACGCCACGTGGATCGAGGAGTGCGCGAGGGCGGGCGTCCCCGCGTTCATCAACATGGTCGGGATCGTGCTCGCCGGCACGGTCATCCAGAAGTTCGGCACCGACGAGCAGAAGCGAGCACACCTGCGGGCGACGCTCGCGGCCGAGCAGGTCTGGTGCCAGCTGTTCTCCGAGCCAGGTGCGGGCAGCGACCTCGGATCGCTGTCGACGCGAGCCGAGCGCGACGGCGAACGATGGAGAGTGAACGGCCAGAAGGTCTGGACGAGCGGTGGCCGGTACTCCGACTGGGGCATCCTCATGGCCCGCACCGATCCCGATGCACCGAAGCACAAGGGCATCTCGTTCTTCCTGATGGACATGACCCTGCCCGGCATCGAGGTGCGGCCCTTGCGTCAGATGACCGGCGAGGCCGAGTTCGACGAGGTCTTCTTCACCGACGTGGAGATGCCGGGCGACGCGCTGATCGGCCCGGAGAACGAGGGCTGGATGGTGGGCATGGCGACGCTCACGAGCGAGCGAGGCCACATCGGCGCGTCGATCATCGGGCTGGAGCGCCGGCTCGAGCGGATCGCCGCGCTCGGCCAAGGGGTGGGCGGCGCGGCGGACTTGGGCCCGGTCGACCGCGATCGTCTCGCGACGCTCCTCTCCGGCGGCAACGCGTTCCGCGCGCTCGCGCTTCGACAGGGTCCCGTCGCGAGCACGGCGGGATCGCTGATGAAGCTCGGGATCACCGAGCTCATGTTCGACGTCTCGATGCTGCGCGGCGATCTCGCCGGCCCCGAGGCGATGCTCGAAGGGCCCGAGGCCACCGGCATGCTCGCTGCGCCCGGCGGCCGCATCGCCGGCGGCACGAGCCAGGTGCAGCGCAACATCATCGGCGAGCGCCTGCTCGGCCTCCCTCGCGAGCCCAGCTGACGCGAAAGCGTCCGAGCCCAGCCGACGCGAGCGTCCGAGCTCAGCCGACGATGGGGCTGCCGTGGTGGCCGATCATGAACCACCGGCCACCCGGTCGGCGGGCGAACAGGTTCAGCGCGGCGACCGTGCCACTGCTCGCCCCGCCGAGGATGTTCTCGTCGCACACGACCCATGCGATGTCGCCGTCGACCTCGGCGCGTGCGTTCGTGACGATGAACTGCAACAGCTCTGCGTTGCCGAACAGCCCGAACCACGACCCGGCGATCGCGCCCCAGCCCCGCAGCGTCGACCAGCCCGGATGGGTGCAGACGACCCGGTCGCTGTGCTCCCAGAGCTCGGACATGGCGTCGATGTCACGGGCCTCGAAGGCGTCGTAGAACGCCTGGTTGGCCTCCAACACCGCCTCGACCTCTGCCGCCAGCACGGGGGAGGACGGTAGCCCCCACCCTCCCCGGGAATGTCGCACCCCCCCGTTACCATCGGCGCATGGCCCTCCCGGTGCCGTACGGCCTCTCACCGAGCAAGGTCGAATCGTTCAAGGCGTGCGCCCTGGCGTTCCGCTTCAGCGCGATCGACCGCCTCCCCGAGCCTCCGTCACCGTGGGCGACCAAGGGCACGCTCGTGCACCGAGCACTCGAGCTGCTCTTCCTCGAACCTGCCGAGCGTCGCACGGTCGAGGTCGCGCTCACTGCGCTCGACCGGGCGTTCACCGAGATGAGCACCGACCCCGACCTGGTCGACCTGCACCTCACCGACGAGGAGGCGCAGCTGTTCCTCGACGATGCCGAACAGCTCGTGCGTCAGTACTTCCGCCTCGAAGATCCCACCACGGTGCATCCGATCGGGCTCGAGCTGCGGCTCTCGGCCGAAGTCGGCGGCACGACGTTGCGCGGCGTCATCGACAGGCTCGATCTCGTCGACGGCGAGCTGGTGGTCACCGACTACAAGACCGGCAAGCCGCCGCGAGTCAACAACGAGCAAGGTCGCCTGTCGGGCGTCAACTTCTACGCCCTGCTGTGCGAGCGAGTGCTCGGTCGGCGTCCTGCGCGCGTGCAGCTGCTCTATCTCAGCGAGCCGCTTGCCATCGTCGCGATGCCGTCCGACCAGAAGATGGCCTTCCTCGACCGCAAGGTCGGTGCCATCTGGACAGCCGTCGAGCGAGCGTGCGCCACCGAAGACTTCCGGCCGAAGCGCAGCGTGCTGTGCGACTTCTGTGCCTTCAAGGCCTACTGCCCGGCGTTCGGCGGCGACCCCGCGCTCGCGAAGGCCCCGCTCGTGGAGGCGCTGCCCGAACCTGTGCTGTTGTAAGAGCGTGGCCGACGCCCCCTTCGGGCCGGCCGTGGCTCGCTTCGACGCCGCGGTCGACGCCTGGCTCGATCAGATCCGCGGCAACCCGGTCGCCGATCGGGTGTTCTACGCGGCGTCGGCAGTCGGCGATCACAGCCTGATCTGGTTCATCGCGGGGACAGCCAGGGCCCTGCTGCCGGGCGGCGACCTGCGTGACCTGGTCGAGCTGTCGGTGTCGCTCGGAGTGGAGTCTGCCGTCGTCAACCTCGGGCTGAAGTCGCTGTTCAGCCGCGCCCGACCGGTGCACGAGGGCGAGCACCCGCACGGGCTCCGCCAGCCGCTCACGAGCTCGTTCCCGAGCGGCCACGCCTCGGCCGGGTTCTTCGCCGCCGCGTTGCTCTCGGATCGCCGGCCCCTGCCCGAGAAGGTGTTCTGGTACGGGGTGGCGGGCGTCGTCGCGTCGAGCCGGGTGTACGTGAAGGTCCACCATGCCTCCGACGTCGCGGCCGGCGCAGCCGTGGGCATCGTGCTCGGAGCCGCTGCGAAGCGGGTCCGGCGGAATCTTCTGGCTCGCGGCGGGGTTGGCTGACGCATGCCCGCCCGCTCCTTCGCCGTCACATTCGACTACCGCTGCCCCTTCGCCCGCACCGCCCACGAGCACGTGGTCGCTGGGCTGCGGGCGGGAGCGGATTGGGATGTGCGGTTCGTCCCGTTCTCCCTCGGCCAGGCACATGTCGCCGACGGCGAGACCGACGTGTGGGACGAGCCGGCGAAGGACACCGGGCTGCTCGCCTTGCAAGCCGGCATCGTCGTGCGCGATCACCATCCTGACCGGTTCTACGACACTCACATCGCCTTGTTCGCGGCGCGTCACGACGAAGGCCGCCACATCCGAGAGCGCGACGTCATCGAGGACGTCCTGCGCACGAACGGCGTCGACGCGGACGCAGTGTTCGGCGAGATCGCGTCCGGCGGGCCGCTCGACACGATCCGCAAGGAGCACGAGGAGGCCGTGCACGAGCACCAGGTCTGGGGCGTGCCGACGTTCATCTCCGAGGACCACGCCGGCGTGTCGCAATCGGTGTTCGTCCGCCTGATGGACCGGCCGAACGGCGACACCGAGCTCGCGACGAGGACCGTCGACAGGGTGGTCGATCTGGTCACCGGCTGGCCGGGCCTCAACGAGTTCAAGCACACCTCGATCCCCCGCTGACGATCGGGCGTAGCCTTCGCGCATGAGCGAAGCGCTCGTCGAGATGAGCTCCCGCATGACCGATGCGGAGAGCCTCATGTGGCGACTCGAGAAAGACCCCTACCTCTCGTCCACGGTCGCCAACCTCACCGTGCTCGACACTGCTCCCGACATGGAGCGGCTCGCCCACCGGATGCTCCGCGCGACTCGAGTCGTGCCGCGGATGCGCCAGCGGGTGCAGCCCGCCCTCGGCCTCCAGCCGCCCGTCTGGGTGGACGACGCCGACTTCGATCTCAGCTATCACCTCCGCCGGCTCGCGATCGCCCCACCCGGCGACGAGCGCGCGCTGTTCGATCTCGCCATGCTCCTCACCGCCGATCCCTTCGATCGCACTCGTCCGCTGTGGCAGATGGTGATCATCGAGGGCCTGACAGGTGGGCGTGCCGCGCTGCTCATGCGCTTCCACCACACGTTGATGGACGGCGAAGGTGGCGTGCGACTCTCGCTGCAGTTCCTCGACTTCGAACGTGACGCACCCGAAAAGCCGTTGCCGCCACTCGTCGAGGCCGCCGCGCCTCCTCCACCCGCGAGCCCAGCGGAGGTGGCGCGCGATGTCGTGACGAGCACCTTGCGTGTGCCGATGGGCCTCGCACGCGAATGGACCGAGCTGCTGGCCAACCCGCAGCGCATCCCGGCAACGAGTGCCGCTGCGGCAACTCAGGTGCGGGCGATCGTGAAAGAGCTGTCGGACACGAAGAAGGCGCTGTCGCCGCTGTGGCTGTCGCGGTCACTGTCGCGGCGGCTCGAGACGTTGCGGGTCCCGCTCGAGGACGTGCGGATGGCCTCGAAGGCGCTCGGCGGATCGATCAACACGGCGTTCATCACCGCCGCGGCCGAGGCCGCGGCGCGCTACCACCGCTTGAACGGCGCGCCAGTCGACGAGATGCGCGCGTCGATGGCGATCAGCACGCGCACGAAGGAGACGAAGGAGGCGAACGCGTTCACGCTGGCCCGGATGCTGGTGCCGACGTCAGAGATGGGCATCGGGGAACGCTTCAAGCGCATCTCCGAGGCGACCGATCAGGCCCGGGCGGCGTCAGGGCAGGCCAGTCTCAACGCACTCGCGGGGGTGACAGCCGCACTGCCCACGTCGCTGCTCGTGCGGATCGCGCGTCAGCAGACCCAGACCGTCGACTTCAGCACGTCGAACGTGCGCGGCTCGGCTGTGCCGCTGTTCCTCGCGGGGGCACGTGTCGATGCGAACTACCCGATCGGTCCGACCGGTGGCACCGCGTTCAACCTCACGTGCCTCTCCTATGGCGGAAGCCTCGACATGGGCCTCAACATCGACGCTGCGGCCGTCGATCAGCCGGTGCTGTTGCAGAGCCTCATGGAGGAGTCGTTCGCCGAGCTCGTCGAGGCGGGTCAGCCTCCGCGCGCGAGGACGCCCGCGAAGAAACCTGCGAAGAAGGCGGCGAAGGGGAGCGCTAGCTGACTGACGCCGTGACGGGCTCAGCCGAGTGCGTGAGAAGCGTGCGGACGTCGAGGAGGAGGTCGGCGACTTCGGCGGTCGAGACGAGCTCACGGGACACCATGTCGCGCAGGCCACGATCGATGATCGCAAGGGCCTCGTCGATTTGCTCGGTGTCGTACGTCTGCGTCATCGAGTCCTCCAACCCTGTCCGCCGGACCACCATTCCCGGGCACCTGTGACATCTGTACAACCCCACCGTACCGGTCGAGTGTGACACCAGCGTTTCAAGCACTGGGCGATTTCCGTCACCAGATGGTCACGAATCGGTGAGATGGGCCCAACGGACCAGGCTGGCACTGCGCCCGATAGCGTCGGCCCGATGTCACCGCATCCAGCGCTCGGTGTCACCTACGCGAGCCTCGCCGCGCTCGGCGTCCCCGGTGGGGTGGAGGTGTCCCGCGCTGCGGAGCGACTCGGATACCGCTCGTTCTGGGTCGCAGAGGCGAACGGCACCGAAGCCTTCTCCCTGCTCGGCGCAGCCGGGCAGGCGAGTCCGTCCCTCGATCTCGGCACGGGCGTGCTCGCGCTGCAGCTGCGCACGCCACCGCTCGTCGCGATGGCCGCGGCCACGCTGCAGGCGCTTCATCCCGAGCGCGAGGTCATCATCGGCGTCGGCATCTCCTCACCCGTCGTCGCGGGGAGATGGCACGGCGCGCACTACGAGTCGAAGCGACCGCTCGCCCAGACCCGCGAGTACGTGACCGTCCTGCGAGAGTGCCTTGCCGGCGAGACCGTGTCGTTCCAGGGCGACTTCTACGAGATCAGCCGCTTCCGGCTGGGAGTGCGGCTCGGAGAACGGCGTCCGAAGATCGTGATCGGCGCGCTCAACGCCGGGATGCTCCGCCTCGCTGGCGAGCTCGCCGACGGCGTGCTGCTCAACTACATCCCCGCGAGCCATGTGCCCTGGTCGATCGAGCAAGTGCGCGACGGCGGCGCCGCGACGATCTACGCGTACATCCACGCTGGCCTCGTCGCCGACCGCTCCGACGGCATCGACGCCGCTCGACGCGACCTGTTCTCGTACGCGGTGGTCGACGCGTACGCCGACAGCTTCTCCCGCGCGGGGTTCGCCGACGAGGTGGCGGAGATCCGCGAGCGCCACAAGGCCGGCGATCGCGAGGGGGCGGTCGCCGCGGTCTCCGACCGCATGGTCGATGCGATCGACGTGATGGGAGACGGCGACACCGTGCGCGACACCGTGCGCGCCTACCTCGCGGCCGGGGTGGAGGTGCCCGTGCTGATGCCCCTGCCATGGGGCAAGGACCGCATGGGCGTCACCGTCGCGACGATGGAGGCAGCAGCCGAGGCTTAGGGGGAGCAATGGAGATCCAGGGGAAGGTCATCGTCGTCACCGGAGGTGCGAGCGGCATCGGACGCGCGCTCGCTCGGCGGTTCGGCGCCGACGGCGCGGCCGGTGTGGTGGTCGCGGACGTCGACGCGGACGGCGCGGCTGCGGTCGCGGCCGAGATCGCTGGGTCTGGTGGCACGGCGATCGCGGTGCCGACGAACGTCGCCGTCGAGGCAGAAGTGATCGGGCTCGTCGAGCGGGCTGAGGCCACCTATGGGCCTGTCGACCTCTTCTGCGCGAACGCGGGCATCGGCCTCGGCCGTGGACCCGAGACGCCTGACGACGACTGGGATCGCATCTGGCGCGTCAACACGATGTCGCACGTGTACGCGGCACGGGCCCTCCTGCCCGGATGGCTCGCGCGCGGCGATGGCTACTTCCTCGCGACCGCTTCTGCGGCCGGCCTACTCACGCAGATCGGGTCGGCGCCGTACGCGGTCACGAAGCACGCCGCGGTCGCGTTCGCCGAGTGGCTCTCGGTGACCTATGGCGAGGAAGGCATCAAGGTGTCGTGCCTCTGCCCACAAGGCGTGCGCACGAACATGCTGAAGAACAACGACGTCGGCATCCGCGCGTTGGGAGCCGCGGCGGTGCGCGCGGGTGGCGCGGTGCTCGAACCCGACGAGGTGGCCGACGCCGTTGTGCGAACGATCAACGCCGAGGAGTTCCTCGTGCTCCCCCATCCCGAAGTGCTCACCTACTGGCGGCGGAAGACGGACGACTACGACCGCTGGCTACGCGGCATGCGCCGCCTGCAGGCGCGAGTGAGCGACCAGGCGTAGCGTTCCGGCTCATGGCTGTCCGACTCGATCCCGCTGACGAATACATGCACGAGCTGGGCCCGGAGCCCAACTTCAACGAGAGCATGTACGTGAACATCTTCGATCCCGACAACAAGATCGGAGGGTTCTTCCGCATCGGCAACCGCGCGAACGAAGGGTACGCGGAGATGACCGTGTGCCTCTATCTGCCGGACGGTCAGGTCGGGTTCGTGTTCACGCGCTCGAAGATCGCGAACAACGATGCGTTCGACGCGGGCGGCATGCGCTGGCAGATCATCACCCCGTTCGAGGAGCTGAAGGTCACGTACGACGGCAAGGTCGTGCTGCTCGACGACCCGACCGAGATGGCGGACCCGAAGAAGGCGTTCACGGAGAACCCGTGGGCCGAGGCCGAGATCGACATCACGTTCACCGGCCAGGGGCGCGCGTCGATGTTCGGCGGTGAGCCCGACGAGTCGCACGAAGCGCCCGGCGAGGAGTTCGCAAAGGGCCACTACGAGCAGCTCGTCGCGGGATCCGGGCACATCCGGGTCGGTGAGCGCGAGTGGCACGTGGTCGGGTTCGGGCTGCGAGACCACTCGTGGGGCCCTCGCTACTGGCAGGCGCCCTGGTACTACCGGTGGCTCACCGCGAACGTCGGCGGCGACTTCGGGTTCATGGGCAGCCGGGTCGCTCGCCGCGATGCCGATGGCACCCGTGGCGGCTTCGTCTGGGAAGACGGCCAGCTGCACTACTGCGACTCGTTCGAGCTGAAGACGAGCTACTCGGGCGACGAGAGCTACCACGAGTCCATCACCGCAGTGCTGCGATCGTCGCGGTCGGAGAAGGAGTGGCGGATCCAGGGCGAGGTGCTCAACCTGATCCCCCTGCGGAACCGGCGCCCCGACCCGGATGGCAACATGCTCATCACTCGCATCAGCGAGGGCATGACGCAGTGGACGCTCGACGACGGTCGCGTCGGCTACGGGCTCTCCGAGTACCTCGATCAGATCGTCGACGGTGCTCCGGTCGGCCTCGCCGAGTAGCAGCGCTGCGGCGTCGCGCCGGTCATAGCCTGCGTGCCCATGTGGCACGCCATGTTCGCCCTCCCCGTCCCGGTTGCCGAGAAGGTGCTGCGCGCCCTCTTCGTCTACCTCTTCCTCGTCATCGCGCTGCGCCTCGCAGGCAAGCGCGAGCTCGCGCAGCTCAGCACGTTCGACTTCGTCGTCCTGCTCTCGGTGGCAAACGCCGTGCAGAACGGCATCATCGGCAACGACGACTCGATCACCGGCGCGTGGATCGGCGCGATGACGCTGTTCGCCGCGAATTTCGCGCTCGCGTTCGCCATCGTGCGATCGCGACGGCTCGGCAAAGTCGCTGAGGGCTCGCCGACTCTCCTGCGCGACAACGGCAAGTACCTGCCCGACAACCTCCGGCGGATGCGGATCACGGAGGGCGAGGTCGAGTCCGCGATCGGGTCGAACGGCTTCCGCGTGAGCGACGTTGCCCGAGTCGAGATCTTCCCGAACGGACGCGTCGCCATGACACAGAAGGAGCCCGACACGGCGACGGTTCGCTTCGAGAAGATTCAGGAGGAGCTCGAGCAGATCCGCGCGCTCCTCCAAGCCCGTTGATCACCTATCACCTGGTGGCGCGCCGCGTCTGGGAGGCGCAGCGCGCGGGCGAGCGCTATGTGCCAGAGGCGTTCGACCAGGACGGGTTCGTGCACTGCACCGACGGCGAACAGGCGGTGATCGACACAGCGAACCGGTACTACCGAGGCGACCCCCGCCCGTACGTCGTGCTGAGCATCGACACCGACGCGGTCACGGCCCCCGTGCAGTACGAAGACGAGGCGCGCATCTTCCCTCACGTGTTCGGCCCGATCGAGATCGCCGCTGTCAGCGAGGTGCGCGACCTCGAGCGTGACACGACCGGCCGCTTCCTCGGCATAGCGTCGGCGCCTCATGGACCACCTCTCGATCGGTGAAGCGCGCCGCATGGCGTTGGCCGCGCAGGGCTTCAACGAGAAGCGGCCCACGGGCAACGTCGGCCGCAGGCAGCTGCAGAAGGTGGTCGACCGCCTCCAGGTGATCCAGCTCGACTCGGTCAACGTCGCCGTGCGGTCGCACTACATGCCGTTCTTCTCCCGCCTCGGGCCGTATCCGGTTGCAGAGCTCGACACACTCGCGTGGGCCACCCACCACCTCTTCGAGTACTGGGGGCACCAGGCCTCGCTGCTCCCCGTGGAGCTGCAACCGCTCTTCCGCTGGAAGATGGCGCAGCACAAGCACGACCGGCAGTCCCGCTGGCTCAACGCGCTCGAGCGCGAGCACCCTGGCTACATCCAGGCCGTACTGGACGAGGTCCGCGAACGCGGTCCGCTCGCGGCAGGCGAGCTCACCGACCCCGGCAAGAAGACCGGTCCGTGGTGGGGCTACAGCAAGGGCAAGCAGACGCTCGAGTACCTGTTCTGGACTGGACAGGTCACGGCGAACCGGCGCAGCGGCTTCGAGCGCGTGTACGACGTTCCCGAGCGCGCTCTCCCAGCCGACGTGCTCGCCGCGCCGACCCCCACCGAGCAGGAGGCTCGCAAGACGCTGCTCGACATAGGTGCGCGCGTGCTCGGCGTCGGCACTGTCGGCGACCTGACGAACTACTTCATGCTCAACATCCCGAAGACCCGTCCAGCCGTCGACGAGCTCGTCGAGGAAGGCATGCTCGTCCCGGTCAAGGTCGAGGGCTGGAAGCAGCCGTCGTACCGGC
>DATKAS010000526.1:0-2231 GCA_035497855.1 Acidimicrobiales bacterium | reverse complement strand
GGGCGTCGATCTCGTCTCGGTGCCCTGGACATCGCTGGGGGTCATGGCGGAACGACCTTCGTCTGTCGTTGGGTTGGTGGGACGGCCGGCTACAGCCAGCCGGCCTTCTTGAACTTGCGGTAGAGCCACATCGCCAGAACGGCCATCACGAGCACGAGCCCCGGGTATCCGAACGACCACCGGAGCTCGGGCATGTTCACGAAGTTCATCCCGTAGATGCCCGCGAGCACGGTGACGACCGCCGCGATCGCCGCCCACGCGGACATCCGGCGCATGTCGTCGTTCTGCTGCACGCCGATCCTCGACAGGTTGGCGTCGAAGGCGCTGGACAGCTGGCTGTCCAGCGCGCCGACGGCGTCGCTGACCCGCGCCAGGTGGTCAGCCACGTCGCGGAAGAACGCGGCTGCGTCCGAGGAGACGCCGTCGATCTCGGCCTGCGCGAACTGGTGCATGGGGGACTGCAGCGGTTCGAAGGCTCGGCGCATCGTGGTGAGCTCGCGGTTGAGCTCGTAGATCCGCTTCGAGGCGTCGATCCGTTCGCCCGAGAAGACCGAGTCCTCCACGTCGTCCACGTCGGCCTGCAGCTCCGAGACGACGTCCTCATAGACATCGACCACCCGGTCGCACACGGCGTAGACGACCGCGCACGGGCCCTGCTCGAGCACATCGGTGTGCCGTTCCAATTCGTGGCGCACGCTCTCGAGCTCGAACTGGGCCCCTTGCCGCACCGTGACGACGTAATCCGGGCCCATGTACAGCGCGACCTGGCCCCCCTCGACCGTGTCGGATTCCTTGACGTACCACAACGTCCTGAGGACGAGGAAGACCATGTCGCCGTACTTCTCGAGCTTCGGCCGCTGCACGGGATGCAGCGCGTCCTCGACCGCCAGCCGGTGCAGGCCGAAGATCTTCGCGACCCTCGCCATCTCGGCCTCGTCGGGCTCGTGCAGGCCGACGGACACGAAGCCGCCGTGAGGCCCGGACTGCACCGCCTTGCGGATGCCGTCCAGGTCGTCCGGTGCGGCCTCGACCTCGAGCTTGCTGCCGTCGCGGTACACCGCGGTGTTGGCGATCACGTGCCCACGACCTCAGGTCGCGTCCGGGTCGGCGCCGAAGACGGTCGCGAAGTCGTTCTTCATGCTGACCACGGTCCAGCCGCTCGTCCCGGCCTTCGCCAAGGCCTTCTCGGCGCCGCTCGTGTAGGCGAACTCCCGCTCGGCATCGTCGTGGAGGACGAGGAGACGCAGCGACGGCTTGTCCTGGTGGTGCGCGAACTCGAGCATCGGGAGGTCGCCGTTCGAGTTCCCGCCGGCGACGAGCGGCCGACGGCCGGCGCGGCTCCAGATCTGGATCGGCTTCTGCGGTCCGTCGTCGAGGAAGCCGAGCGCGGCCTTGCGCATGATCGCGCCACCCGTGTCGTCGCTCGTGTACTCGAGCGTCGTCGTGCTGCCGATCACCCGCTCGGGCGGGATGCCGAACACCTCCTGGCTGATCGGGCGCATGAAGTCGGCACCGCTGCCCGAGACGATGTGGTTCGAGAACCCGTTCGCCTCGAGGTAGCCGAGGAGCTCGACCATCGGCGCGTACGCGGTGCGGAGGTAGCCACGACCGAGGGTCGGGTGCGCCGTGCTGCGCAGGAACGAGCCCGACCGGGCCTCGAAGTCCTCCACGTCGATCCCGGCGTACGTGCCCGAGATGCCGCCCAGCAGCGTCTTCGCCTTCTCGTCGTTGCCGGCGTAGTGCTCGGTGATGGCGGCCCCGAACCAGCGGTTGTCGTGCTCGTAGGCCGCCTTCCAGGGCTGGCGATCCCGCAGGGCGGTGTCCGTCTCGGCCATCTCCGCCAGCCGTCGGACCAGGAAGTCGGCCTCGACGGGCACCGGCTGCTCGCACCAGAGCGTGCCATCGGCGTCGAACACGGCGATGCGCTCCTCGACCGGCACGGCATCCGCCACGGTCTTCTCGACGAACGCGACGATCGCCGCCTTCGCGGCACCCTCGTTCCAACTCGTCAGCGCGGTGCTCATGGTTCGCTCCTCACGGGGTTGGCCGGCGCGTCTGGCGCACATCAGATGCCGAGGTTCGGATAGAGGTGGCCGAACAGGTCGCGGATGATGTCGAGGGCCTCGGCGCCGTTCGGTGGGTTGTCCTGGGCGATGTCGGGCACCTTCATCCCGAGGTTCTTGCCGTACGCCAGGAACCCGAAGAAGAACGCGCTGGCCAGCGGTCCGAGC
>DATKAS010000525.1:0-3266 GCA_035497855.1 Acidimicrobiales bacterium | reverse complement strand
TCTCTCGCGTTCACTACGTGTCGCTGTCGCGTTCTCGAGCGTGCTCGCGCTCCTGCTCGTCATCGTGGTCACGTTCGCGGTCCGTGAGGTGCTGTCGGACGCGCGCCACACGCTCGCGTTGTTCGCCGCCGCCGGCATCAGCGCGATCTTGCTCGCACCGCTGGTCGAGCTCCTCCAGCGTTGGATGCGGCGTGTCGTCGCGGTCGGCTTGGCGGTGGTCTTGGTCGTCGGGTTGATCGGTGTTGTGGCATGGGGCGTGCTCGGCGACATCAACCATCAGGTCGATCGGCTGCAAGAGGCCGCGCCGAGCGCGGCGGCGAAGATCGAGCAGTCCGAGCGCTTCGGCAAGGCGGCGCGGGAGTTCAGGCTCGAGGAGCGGGTCACCGAGGCCGTCGACCGGCTCAGCCCCGACACGGCGCAGCAGGCGCAGGCGGCCGCCCGGCGAGTCGCGACCTACACCGTCGGCTTCATCCTGATGCTCTTCCTCCTGTCATGGGGGCCGCGCATGGGACAAGGGGCGCTCGCGCAGATCTCCGACGAGCGTCGCCGCATGCGCATCCACGACATCGGCATCTCCGCGCTCCGCAACGGGCGGGCGTACCTGCTGCTCGCGCTCGCGCAGGCGCTCGTGATCGGGTTCGTGAGCTGGCTGGTCTGTCGCGTCGCCGATGTCCCGGCTCCTGCACCGCTCGGGCTGATCATCGGCGTCACGAGCCTGATGCCGTACCTCGGCATCGTGATCGGTTCGATCCCCGCGCTGCTCCTCTCCGCAGGGTTCCGCTCGTTCGCCGCGGCGGGGGTGCTGCTGGCGGTGTTCCTCGGGATGCAGGCCGGGCAGATCCTCTTGCAACGGCGGCTCCGCAAGCGCGTCATCTACGTCGGCCCCGCGATGATCAGCATCGTGTTCTTGCTCGGGTACGACGTGTACGGCATCGGCGGAGCATTGTTCGGCACCGCGATCGCGGTCTTCGCAATGTCCGTTGCCGATGCGGTGGGCACGGACGATCCGGAGACCGATGTGCTCGCGGCCCAAGCGGCGCCGACGGGAGCCGCATAAGGTCATTCGATGCTGCGCGCCGGCAAGTGGCTCATCGGCTTCGGGGTCGGCTTCCTGATCACTGCGCTGCTGTGGCTGGTGTTCGCGGTTCCGGCGCTCGTGCGATACCCGCTCACGGTCGATGCGACGCCGGTGTACGAGGGCACGTTCACCTTGTTCGTCGACCCTCAGACCTTCGCCCCGCTCCCCGAGCCCCGCAAGCTCCCGCTGAAGGTGACTCGCCATATCGACGCACTCGGTAGCAAGAGCAGCTGGTCGAAGGTGGTCGTGTCCGAAAAGATCGACTTCAACGCAGGGAACGGCGAATTCACCCAGTCGCAGGACAATCAGTACGTGATGAACCGCCGTTCGATCGAGAACGTGCAGGACGATCGTGCCTACGCGTTCACGCCGACGAATGTGGTGAACCGCTCACCGGCGTTCCGCCTGAACTTCCCCTTCGGCACGGACGGCGACAAGGACTACCTCGTCTACAAGAACGAGATCGCCGCGACGTACACCGCGCATCCCGATCCCGTGAACCCGAAGGTGGAGCTCGACGGCCTGCATCTGATCGCGTTCGCGGCGTCCGACGGTCCGCTCCCGATCTCGCCGGCGTACATCGACCTCCTCTCGAAGACCGTGCCGCTTCCGGCTTCGCTCACGATCACGCAGCTCACCCCGCTGCTCCTCTCGGTCGGCATCGATGTGGCCGGCACCCTCGCCGCGCTCGGGCCGGTCATCAGCCCCGAGGATCTGCAGACCCTGACGAGCCTCGCCGCGAAGCCCGTGGAGCTGGTCTATCTCGACACGTTCAGCGGAACCGACGCCGTCGAACCGACGACGGGCGCAGTCGTGGCCGTGCGTGACCTCATCGAGACGGTGTCGGCGACGGCGTCACCCGACGCGCTGCCTCCGATCATCGACGTGCTCTCTCGCTACCCGCAGGTGCCCGAGGCGCAGAAAGCGCTCGAAGGTCTGAACACCCTCGGCAAGTCTCCGATCCCGCTCTTCCGCAACGAGTTCACACAGACCGACGCGTCGGTCAAGGACATCGCAGGACAGGTGAAGGATCAGAAGGACAAGATCACGATCGTCAAGAAGACCGTGCCGCGCCTGCTCGTCGCGATCGGGATCCTCGCCGGTGTCGCCGGGCTCGTGCTCCGGTTCCTCGGCGGCCGTCGGCGCAGCGTGAACGTCTGAGTCTCAAGCGACGAGCTCGCGTCGGAGGAAGTCGATCGTCCGTCGCCACGCGAGGTCAGCTGCAGCCTGGTCGAAGGCAGGTGGGCGATCTGACTCGAAGAACCAGTGACTGGTGCCGGGGTAGCGATGGAACTCGACCGGCCGGCGTTCGAGCCCGAGCGTCGCTTCGAGGAACGCGATCTCGTCGTCCTCGACGAACTCGTCGTGCTCGGCCCAGTGCGCGAGGTACGACGCCCGCGAGCCGTCGAAGTCGATCCGCTGCGCGCCGTAGAACGCGACGACCGCTCCGACGAGATCGACGGCTCGAGCAGACAGCCACAACCCCCACGACGCGCCCATCGAGAACCCGACGACGCCGATCGGATGGTCCGGGGTGATGGCGAGGCCCCGCAAGGTCGCCGCCGACGACAGCACCAGCGCCGCGGTCGGGTTCGGATCGATCTCGGCGAGCAACGCCTCGGCCTCGTCGGGGCGGTCTGCGGTGCGGCCGCCGTGCAGGTCGGGAGCGAGCGCGACGAACCCCTCGTCGGCGAACCGATCACATGTCTCGCGGAAGAACGGCGTGAGGCCCCACCACGAGTGCAGGACGAGCACGCCAGGGCCACTGCCCGAGACGGGAGCGACGAGGTAGCCCGTGCCCGCTGTCGTCACAGCTCCTGCACCAGTGCCTTCGACCAGGGGCGTACGAGCTCGCGCAGCCGGTCGACGCCGTCGGCGCCGACCGCTTGCCACGGGCCTGCGGCGGCCCGGTCCGTGGCGGCCTCCATCTCGGTGCGCACCGCGCGGCCTTCCTCCGTGAACGTCCCGTCCTCGTGCACCCAGCCGCGTGAAGCGAGCGATTCGACCGCGCCGCGCCACGCCTCGTCCGGCCAGGCGCGCGTCGACTGCAGGATGGCGCGCGGGACATCGCCTGTGGCTGCATGCATGACGAGCGCCTCGACGCCCGCTTCGCTGCGGCCGATCGCGCGATCCGCCGCGTGCTCGGCGATGCCGTCACCTCGGACGGGATGGTCGAGGCTGCCGCACT
>DATKAS010000524.1:0-11182 GCA_035497855.1 Acidimicrobiales bacterium | reverse complement strand
GGTGTGCCGCACGATCGATCCGTCGCTGCCAGAGGGCGTGTACGTCGGCTACTGGGGACCGAACTACGAGACGCCCGCGGAGATCCGCGCCTTTCGCGTCCTCGGCGGCGACCTCGTCGGCATGTCGACCGTGCTCGAAGCGATCGCGGCACGCGCCGCCGGTCTCGAAGTCCTCGGGCTCTCGCTCGTCACGAACCGCGCCGCCGGCCTCGGCGGCCCGCTCAACCACGAAGAGGTGCTCGAGGTGGGCCGCGCGAGCGGCGACCGCGCCGGCGCCCTGCTCGCCGCTCTCCTCGCGCACCCGGACCTCACCCCGTAGGGGCGCCGTCAGCCGGGCTGGTTGAGCTCGATGCGGTTGCCCGTGGGATCGCGGAGGAACGCCTGCCGTCCCGCCCCGGGCACGTCCGGCAGCGAGCGCTTCACCTTGCCGCCCGCGGCGGTGATCGCGGCCATCGCGGCATCGAGGTCATCGACGCGCAGCGCGTAGTGCTGGCGGGGATCGGGCTCGGCGTCCGGCATCTCCATGAGATGGAGCTGGTGGTCGCCGGCTTGGAACCACGCGCCGGGGAAGCCGAAGTCGGGACGCTCGATCTGCTCGAAGCCCATCACGTCCGCGTAGAAGCGCACGGCAGGCTCGAGCTCCTTCACACTGATGGCGACGTGGTGGAGCCCGGTCGTGTGCATGGGCGTATGGTCGCGCCGATGGGCGAGATGATCGAGTTCCAGAGCAACGGCGGCACGTGCCCGGGCTACTTGGCCACCCCGGCATCGGGATCGGGTCCGGGTGTCGTCATCATCCAGGAGTGGTGGGGTCTCGTCCCCCACATCAAAGACGTCGCCGATCGGTTCGCCGCCGAGGGCTTCGTCGCGCTGGCGCCCGACCTGTATCACGGCAAGTCCGCGGCCGAGCCGGACGAAGCCGGCAAGTACATGATGGCCCTCAACATGGCCCAGGCTGCCAAGGACATGGGCGGCGCCGTGGACGAGGTCGCGCAGCGCGGTTCGACCGCCGGCGTCGGCGTCGTCGGCTTCTGCATGGGCGGGGGACTGACCCTCGTGCTCGCGTGCCAACGTCCCGACAAGGTGAAGGCGGCATGCCCGTTCTACGGCGTCATCCCGTGGCCGGAGGCGCAGCCCGACTGGAGCAAGCTGAGCGCCTCGGTGGAAGGGCACTACGCCGCGAACGACTCGTTTGCGTCGCCCGAAGCGGTTGCCGAGCTCGAGACGAAGCTCAAGGGCCTCGGCAAGGACGTCGTGATGTACGTGTACCCCGACACTGACCATGCCTTCTTCAACGACACGCGTCCCGAGGTGTACGACGCTCCCGCGAGCCACCTCGCGTTCTCGCGCACCGTCGCCCACCTTCGTGGCCATCTGACCTGACCGCCGCAAAGCCTCCGGGCGGCGTGAGCGCGCCCGGTACCGTGATCAGTCGATGAGCGAGACCGTCCGCATCGGCATCCTCGGCTGTGGCAACGTCGGGGGTCCGCTGGTCGGCCTCATCGAGGAGCGGGCCGCTGCCATCGAGGCTCGCTCTGGGCTGCGGCTCCGAGTCGCACGTGTTGCGGTGCGCAATCTGTCTCGCGAGCGTTCGGTGCCCATCCCCGACGGCATGCTCACGCGCGACGCGGCCGAGGTCGTGGAAGATCCGACGATCGACCTCGTCGTCGAGGTGATCGGCGGCATCGAGCCCGCCCGCGAGCTCATCCTCACCGCGTTGAAGCACGGCAAGCCCGTCGTCACCGCAAACAAGGAGCTGCTCGCGAACGTCGGTGCCGAGGTGTTCAGCGCGGCCGACGCGGCGGGGTGCGACCTGCTGTTCGAGGCTGCGGTCGCGGGCGGCATCCCGCTCGTCCGTGCGCTGCGCGAATCGCTCGCCGGCGAGCCCGTGCGCCGCATCATGGGCATCGTCAATGGCACGACGAACTTCATCCTCACGCGGATGACCGACGCCGGCGCGGGCTACGGGGAGGCGCTGAGCGAGGCGCAGAGCCTCGGCTACGCGGAGCGCGACCCAACCGCCGATGTCGAGGGCTACGACGCAGGCGCGAAGGCCGCGATCATCGCCGGCATCGCGTTCGGCGTTCGGGTCGTCGCGGGCGACGTGTACCACGAGGGCATCAGCCAGATCACGGCGGACGACATCGCGGCCGCGAAGCGCCTCGGGTACGTCGTCAAGCTCCTCGCGATCGCCGAGCGCTTCGACGAGGGTGCCATCGCGGTACGCGTGCACCCGGCGATGGTGCCGGTCGCGCACCCACTGGCGAGCGTGCGCGACAGCTACAACGCGGTCTTCATCGAGGGCGACGCGGTCGGCTCGCTCATGTTCTACGGACGCGGCGCGGGCGGACGGCCCACCGCGAGCGCGGTGCTCGGCGACGTCATCGACGCAGCGAGCAACCTGCGGAAGGGCACGCACGCGTCGATCGGCATGTTCGAGCGGGCGCGCATGCTGCCGATCGACGAGACCAGCGCGGAGTACTACATCCCACTCGAGGTCGTCGATCGTCCCGGCGTGCTGCACGCAGTCACCGGAGCGTTCGCACAGCACGACGTGTCGATCCGCACCGCAGAGCAGGAGGGCCTCGGCGACGATGCCCGCCTCGTGTTCATCACCCACACGGCGCGCGAGTCCGACGTGCAGGCGACACTGCACGATCTCCGCCACCTCGACGTCGTGAAGCAGGTCGGCGGGATACTCCGCGTCGTCGGCACGTCGTGAAGTACGTCAGCACCCGCGGCGCAGCGCCCGTCCTCGACTTCACGGACGTGCTGGTCGGCGGCCTCGCGTCAGACGGGGGCCTGTACGTGCCCGACTCGTGGCCAGCGTTGCCGCCCGTGACCAGCACCGCGCCGTACGCGGAGACGGCCGCCGCGGTGATCTCGCCCTTTGTCGACGCCCACACCGACGCCGACCTGCTGTCGATGTGCCGCGATGCGTACGCCACGTTCCGCCACGACGCCGTGTGCCCGCTCGTCCAGCTCACGAACGACACCTGGCTGCTCGAGCTGTTCCACGGCCCGACGCTCGCGTTCAAGGACGTCGCCCTCCAGCTCGTCGGCCGCATGCTCGACGCCGAGCTGCAGCGTCGGGGTGAGCGCCTCGCGATCGTCGTCGCCACGTCGGGCGACACGGGCTCGGCCGCGATCGAAGCATGTCGCGACCGCCCGAGCATCGACGTGTTCGTCCTGCATCCCGAAGGACGCGTGTCGGAGGTGCAGCGCCGCCAGATGACGACCGTGCTCGCGCCGAACGTGCACAACATCGCGCTCGAGGGCACCTTCGACGACTGCCAGGACATGGTGAAGGCGCTCTTCGCGGACGCAGCGTTCCGGAAGGAGCATCACCTCGGCGCGCTCAACTCGATCAACTGGGGGCGCGTCGTCGCCCAGGTCGTCTACTACGTCACCTCTGCTCTCTCGCTCGGCGCGACCGATACCCGTCCCGTGTCATTCGTGGTCCCGAGCGGGAACTTCGGCAACGTCTTCTCCGGATGGGTGGCTCAGCAGATGGGCCTGCCGATCGCGCAGCTCGTCATCGGGTCGAACCGCAACGACATCCTCACCCGCGCCGTGAACACGGGGCGCATGGACATCGCCGAAGTCGTGCCGACGATGAGCCCGAGCATGGACATCCAGGTCTCGTCGAACTTCGAGCGGCTCTTGTTCGAGCTGAACGGGCGCGATGGCGGCCTCACCGCGGAGCAGATGGGCGTCTTCCGTGCGCGGGGCCATCTCGCGCTCGAGGCCGACCAGCTCCGCGAGCTGCACGCCACGTTCGCGGCAGCCAGCGTCGACGAGGAGCACACGCTCGAGCAGATCGCCCGCACCCATTCCGAGTCAGGCGTCATGGTCGACCCGCACACCGCAGTGGGGCTCGCGGCCGCACGCGCGGTCGAGCGCGATCCCGACATCCCGGTGATCGCACTTGCGACCGCGCATCCAGCGAAGTTCCCCGACGCGGTCGAGCGCGCGATCGGTGTCCGTCCCGCGCTGCCCGAGCACCTGGCCGACCTGTTCGACCGGCCGGAGCGCTACTCGGTCGTGGCAAACGACCTCGACGCGGTGAAGGCCGCGATCAGGAATAGCGCGTGATGTAGCCCCGCTGGCGGAACTGGTCGAGCCTCGACTTCACCCACCAGAGCGACAGGGCAGCCAGCACGATGGCGCCCACCGCGGCGATCGCGATCTGATCCCACGGCAATGGCTCGCCCGCCACGACGGCGCGCGCCGCCGCGAATGCATGGGTCGTCGGCAGCACCCGGGCGATCGGTTGAAGGATGCCCGGCAGCGCACCCACCGCGTAGAAGGCGCCCGACAAGGGCCACAGCAGGAACGCGAGTGCCCAGGCCAGCACCTCTGCGCCGGCGCCGAACCGCAGCACGAGCCCGATCACGAACAGGGCGAGCACCCAGCCCATGAACAGCAGGATGATCGCGCAAGGCACGAGCTGCACCGCGATCGTCGTGACGTTGAACGCGTAGAACAGCAGCGCGGTGCACGAGACGAAGACCATCCCGATGACGACCTTGCTGAGGCCGAACACCGCGGTGCCGATGATGTACTCGGTCTCGCGCAGCGGTGTGACCATGAGGTTGAGCAGGCTGCGTGTCCACGTCTCTTCGAGGAAGCCCGTCGACAGCGCGAGGTTCGACGCGAAGAGGATGTGGAACAGCAGCAGGCCGGTGAGCACCGCGGGCACGGTCTTGCTGTCGCCCGGTGTGCTCTTCGCGAGCACGACTGCGAGCGAGCCGAACAGGATCGAGTCGATCGCGGGCGCGGCGACGTCGAACCATCGGTGCGGGCTGCGCTTGAAGACGATCGCGTGACGCCGCGCGATCGCCTGCATGCGCCGGGAGTCGAGCCTTCTCATGTGCGTCGCTCCGTGTTGCGATGCTCGGCTGCGAGATGCAGGAACATCTGCTCGAGAGAGTCGTGACCATGGGCGGTGGTGATCTCGTCGACGAGACCGTCGGCCACGACAGTGCCCTTCGCGATGAAGACCACGCGATCGCAGAGCCGCTCGACCTCGAGCATGTCGTGGCTCGTGACGAGCAGTGCCGTGCCTTCGTCCTCGGAGATCTCGCGCAGGCCGGTGCGCACGCGGAGCGCGACATCGGGATCGAGCGACGCCGTCGGCTCGTCGAGCACGAGCAGGGCGGGATGGTGCAACACCGACTTCACGATGCCCACCAACGTGCGCTGGCCCGACGACAGCTCCTCGTTCTTTGCTTCAGCGAGATGCTCGATGCCGAAGCGAGAGAGACCCTCTTCGATGCGATTGTCGATGTCGTCGAGCCCGTACAGATCCGCGAACAGGCGGAGCACCTCGTTCACCTTCATACGTGAGGGGAGCGGGAGGTAGCCCGCCGCGAACCCGACGTGCTCCATTGCCTCGCTGCGCGCTCGTGGGAGCGCGAGGCCGAGCAGCTCGACGGTGCCGGAGTCGGGGGTGATGACACCGAGCAGCATCAGCAGGGTCGTGGTCTTGCCCGCGCCGTTCGGGCCGAGGAGCGCGACCCGCTCCCCGGGCGCGACGGCGAGGTCGACCCCGGCGACGGCTTGGGTGCCCCGGAACGACTTGACCAGCCCCTGCGCTCGGATGACGAGCTGCACGAGGGGGCAGTCTCTCGGGTCGCCAAGACTTCTGCCGATCTTTACCCACGTCTTTCCTCGCAAGTAGCCGCGGCGAGGTGAGGCGGTGTAAAGTGGTGGCGACCGGTTCGTCCGGTCTCCAGCCTCACCGGCTCGACCCTTCCTTCGGCGGAGCCTGATCTTGCCATCGGCGGAGCGTGGAGCGGTCGGTTGGAACTCGCCTGAAGCCTTTGGGGGCAGGCCTTCGCGGGGTCACTCCTCGCCACCGCCACCTGTCCAAAGGCACACCAGCTCCCCCCTGCCAACCGAGTGACGTTGGCCGGGTTCCCGAAGAATTCGAAAAGAGGTGCCCATGAGCGTGGAGTCATCCGAGGCTCTCGAACGCTCGGTGCTCGAAGGCAAAGACCGAGACGCCCTCCTGCGCATCGCGGAGGCGCTCGGCGTGAAGGCAGGGTCTCGAGCGAAGAAGGCCGAGATCGTCGATCGCATCCTCGAGCAGACCGGCGCGGCCGGGTCGGGCTCGAAGGCCGACGACGCTGCCTCTGCTCCGAAGCCCGCCGGCCGTGGCCGTGGCGCCAAGGCCACCGCGCCGGTCGAGGTCGAGGTTGAACATGCGGTGAACGGTGAGGGGCCAGACGCCGAGCCCAGGGCAGAGTGGGAGGTCGCGCTCGAGGCCGAGGGCGGCGACGCGACCGCCGAGCCCTCCGCCGGTGTCACCACCGAGGCGCCTCCCCAGCGCGACCGAGACGGCGGCCAGAGCCGAGACAACCGCGACAACCGCGACCGTCAGGGTGGCGGCGACCGTCAGGGTGGGGATCGGCAGGAAGGCGAGCCTGGCAACCGCCGCCGCCGCCGCCGGGGCCGTGACCGTGACCGCGATCGCCAGGGCGGCGACCGTCAGGGTGGTGATCGTCAAGGTGGTCAGGGTGGTGACCGTCAAGGCGCGGACCGCCAGGGTGGCGAGCGCGAAGAGCAGCCGTGGGTCGGCGAGCCGATCGAGGTCGCGGGTCTGCTCGATCTGCGTGACGAGGGCTATGGCTTCCTGCGCATCAACGGCTACCTGCCGAGCCGCGACGACGTGTACGTGTCGGTCAAGCAGGCGCGGCAGTTCGGCCTGCGCAAGGGCGATCACCTGACCGGCGCGAGCCGCCCGGCTGGTCGCAACGAGCGCAACCCCGCCTTGCTCCGCATCGACACGGTGAACGGCGTCGATCCCGAACAGGCGCGGCAGCGTCCGCGGTTCGAAGATCTCACGCCGCTCTTCCCGGACGAGAAGCTGCGCCTCGAAGTCGACGGCGATCCCACGAACATGACGGCGCGGATCATCGACCTGATCTCACCGATCGGGAAGGGCCAGCGCGGGCTCATCGTGTCGCCGCCGAAGGCCGGCAAGACCACGATCATCAAGCAGATCGCGCGGTCGATCGAGACGAACAACCCCGAAGTGCACCTCATGGTGCTGCAGGTCGACGAGCGGCCTGAAGAGGTCACCGACATGCGGCGCTGGGTCAAGGGCGAGGTCGTTGCATCGACGTTCGATCGTCCGTCCGACGAGCACACGATGGTGGCCGAGCTCGCGATCGAGCGGGCGAAGCGCCTCGTCGAGTCCGGCGGTGACGTCGTGGTCATCCTCGACGGCATCACCCGTCTCGCGCGCGCCTACAACCTCGCAGCGCCCGCGACCGGCCGCATCATGTCCGGCGGCATCGACACCGGCGCGCTGTATCCCCCGAAGAAGTTCTTCGGTGCGGCCCGCAACATCGAAGAAGGTGGCTCGCTCACCATCCTCGCCACCGCGCTGGTCGAGACGGGCTCGCGCATGGACGAGGTGATCTTCGAGGAGTTCAAGGGCACCGGCAACATGGAGCTGCGGCTCGACCGCAAGCTCTCCGAGCGCCGGATCTACCCGGCGATCGACGTCGATGCGTCCTCGACCCGGCACGAGGAGCTCCTCTTCCAGCGCAACCAGCTGCAGCAGGTGTGGAAGCTGCGCCGGGTGCTCTCGGGCCTCGGCGAGGGCGGCGGCGGCGCCGGCCTCGAGCTGCTGACCGACCGCATGAAGACGTTCAAGTCGAACGACGACTTCCTGGCCGAGATCGCCAAGGCGCCGTCCATGTAGGACGGCGCCCGACGACGCAGCGCCGTCCATGTAGGACGGCGCCGGGGTGGCTCGCGCCGCTCCTGCCCCTACACTGGACCGTCCCCGAGCACCCACGGAGCGAACGATGAAGGCCGACATCCATCCGAAGTACGAGGTCACCACGGTGCGGTGCTCGTGCGGCAACACGTTCACCACCCGGGCGACGGTCAGCGACCTTCACGTCGAGCTCTGCAACGAGTGCCACCCGTTCTTCACGGGCAAGCAGAAGCTCGTCGACTCGGGTGGCCGTGTCGAGCGCTTCGAGCGCCGGTACGGCAAGCGCAAGTCCACCAAGAAGTAGTCGGGGCGCCCGTGGAGGCGCAACAGCGCGAGGCCCTGTACGCCACGAAGCTGTCGGCGCTCGTCGCCGCGCCCGCGGAGCCAGTGCGCGGCGGGGCGGCGGCCGTGGCAGCTGACGGCACCGCGTGGTTCCTGGCCGAGGAAGGCGGGGCGCGTGCGCTCGGTCCGGCGCTCGCATGGGCCGACCGACGTGGCGCCTCGGCGGTGTCGCTGATCGTGCCGCTCGGAGAGGCGGGCGTCGTGGCTCGGCGTGCCGCGCTGTTTCGCGATCCGCCGTCCGTGTTCATCACGGAGGGACGCGAGCTCGTGGCCGCGGTGCCCGCCCCGCCGTCGCCCTCGATGCCGATCCCGGAGGCGGTCGCGGACCTCGTCCACCTCATCGTGGACGCCGGCGCGGACCCTGTCGTCGAGCATGGCGTGCTGACCGGCGAGGTCGCAGGGCTCGAGGTGCTGCGCGCGATCGTCGACCCGGTCACGGGTGAGCCGCGTCTCGATGTCGGTCTGAGCACCCACGACCGCGATGCGAACCAGCTCGTGTTCGGCAACGTGCCGCCGGTGTCCGCGATCGTCGACGTGGTCGAGAGCGTGCGCGTGCATCGCACCTCCGATGCCGCGCCTCACGCACTGAACCGCGTGGCCTCGTCGCGGCTTCTGCGACATCGACTCCTTGCGGCGCCCGACCTCGTGGGCGCGCGTGACCTCATCGGCGCGCCCCCACCGGTCCCGATCGACGATCGCAACGCGCCGGCGCCTGCGGTCGCAACCGGCACGGGGGTGGACGGCGACACGGTCGTCGTCGTGTGCTCGGTCGGCATCGACCTCGACCTCGTGCCCTTCGCCGCCGACGCGCGCCTCGCGCTCGACCCTGGCGCGCGGCTGCTGCTGGCGCTCGCACCTCGGGATGTGCACCCGGTGACGCAGCGGATCGCCGACCGACTGGTGGATCCCGCGGAGATCGTGGCGGTCTCCCCCTAGCCTTGACTCGTGCTCGAACGCCTCGCCGCTCTCGAGGGCGAGTTCTCCGCAGTCGAAGCCGAGCTGGCTGATCCCGCGGTGCTCGCCGATCCCGATCGGCTTCGGCGCGCCTCGAAGCGGTACAAGGACCTCGGTGCGATCGTGTCGCGCTATCGCGAGTACCGCAGCCGCCAGGACGACCTCGAGGCCGCACGCGAGATGCTCGTCGACGCGACGGGTGAGGACCGTGAGGCGATGCGTCTCGAAGCCGCCGAGGCAGAGGCCGACCTCGAGCGGTTGGAGGAGGAGCTGCGCGAGCTGCTCCTGCCGCGGGATCCCAACGACGAGAAGAACGTCATCGTCGAGATCCGTGGCGCGGAAGGAGGCGAGGAGGCGAACCTGTTCGCCCGCGACCTGTTCGCCATGTACGAGGGGTACGCGGCGCGCATGGGCTGGAAGCTCGAGCTGCTCGGAGCCGACGCGTCCGACATGGGCGGCTACAACGAGGTCACCTTCCTCCTGAAGGGCGACGGTGTGTGGAGCCGCATGAAGCACGAGGGCGGCCCGCATCGCGTGCAGCGCGTGCCGGTGACCGAGAGCCAGGGCCGCATCCACACCTCGTCGGCAACGGTGACCGTGCTGCCCGAAGCCGAGGAGGTCGACGTCGAGATCGACCCCAACGATCTCGAGATCGACGTGTACCGATCGTCGGGGCCCGGCGGGCAGTCGGTGAACACGACCGACTCCGCCGTGCGCGTGACGCACAAGCCGACGGGGCTCGTCGTGTCGATGCAGGACGAGAAGAGCCAGATCCAGAACCGTGCACGTGCATTGCAGGTGCTGCGGTCGCGGCTGCTCAAGCTCGAGCAGGACAAGCAGGCCGCCGAGCTCTCCGACGCGCGGCGCAGCCAGGTGGGCGGCGGTGGGCGGTCCGAGAAGATCCGCACCTACAACTTCAAGGAGAACCGCGTCACCGACCACCGCATCGGGCTGACGTTGTACAAGTTGGATCGTGTGCTCGCGGGCGAGCTCGACGAGCTGATCGACGCGTTGGTGGCGGACGAGCGGGCCAAGCAGCTGGCAGGCACCGCTGGCTGAGCAGTCGTGGCTCGACCTCATCGTCGACGCCACACCTCGGTTGCTCTCGCGGCGCGAGGCGCAGTGGATCGCCGAGCAAGCCTCGGGGGGCGACCTCGATGTGCCGCCGACGAAGGTCGCGGCCGCGCACTTCGCGGTGATGGTGGAGCGGCGCGCCGCGGGGGAGCCCCTGCAGTACGTGCTCGGGTCGTGGGGGTTCCGTGAGCTCGACCTCTGGGTCGACGGCCGCGTGCTCATCCCTCGTCCCGAGACCGAGCAGGTGGTCGAGCACGCGTTGCGCGTCGCGCGGGAGATGCTCGAAGCGGTCCGGGTCGTGCGGGTTGTCGACCTCGGCACAGGGTCGGGTGCGATCGCGCTGTCGATCGCTGCGGAGCTGCCGCTCGGACGGGTCGAGGTGTGGGCGACCGACGCGTCGGAGGACGCGCTCGCGGTCGCCCGCGCGAACCTCGCAGGCATCGGGCGCTCTGGGTCGGCGGTGCGGCTCGTGGCGGGCGACTGGTACGCGGCGTTACCTGCGGGGCCCTTTCACCTCATCGTCTCGAACCCGCCGTACGTCGCGGACGACGAAGCGCTTCCGCCAGAAGTCGCGGAGTGGGAGCCCCAGTCGGCGCTCTACGCGGGCCCGACGGGCCTCGAGGCCATCGAACACATCGTGGCTCACGCGCCCGCGTGGCTCGCGCCCGGTGGCGCCCTCGTCGTCGAGATCGGCGAGACCCAGGGCGAGGCGGTCCTGGCCCTCGCCACCGCCGCGGGCTTCAAGGACGCCGCCATCCACCAGGACCTCGCGGGCCGCGACCGCATCCTCGTCGCGACCCGCTGACCTCCGGTCCCCCTGCGTCTGACGCGCAAACTGCGTCAGATCTGGCGCAGTTCGCGCCACAGACGTTTGTGTCGCACCCCCTCGGCAGAATCCTGCGATGTCCGAGACCGACAAGGCATTCGCAGCCCAGCTCGGGCTCGCTCACGTGCAGCAGATGACCGAGTCGCGGTCGACGCGGGCGCGGCGAGTCGAGGCCGGGATGTGGGAGCAGATGTACCGCGACGTGTTCCGTTCGACAGCGTTCGCGCAGTCGCACGAGCAGCGACTTCTCGCGG
>DATKAS010000523.1:0-7264 GCA_035497855.1 Acidimicrobiales bacterium | reverse complement strand
CCCGTGCAGGAACGTGCAGAGAAAGAGATGACGGGGTGGGTCGGCTGGAGCTTCTTCGCCGCTGTCGTCCTCATCCTCGTCGGCGCGATGGACATCATCAGCGGGTTCATCGCGCTCTTCGACGACAACTACCTGGTGAGGTCGCAGACCGGCAGGCTCTTCGTGTTCGATCCGACCGGGTGGGGGTTCACCGTGCTGATCATCGGTGTGCTGCTCGTCCTGGCCGGCTTCAGCATCCTGAAGGGCTCGCTCTACGGGCGCATCATCGGTGTGCTGGCCGCATGCCTCAGCGTCATCGCGCAGATGTCCACGATCCAGGCATACCCGATCTGGAGCTTCACGATCATCTTCATCTGCGTGATGGTCATCTACGCGCTGACAGTCCACGGTGACGAGTTGAAGCCCATCGCCTGAGCCGATTCCGCACCAGCGCACGACGGCCCTGACACCCTCCGGGGTGCCGGGGCCGTTTCGCGTCGGGCCAAACGGGGAACGCGACTGAGGAACGCGACAGGGAACCTCAGGAGGTAGCCCATGCCCGGCAACGCTGCGAACCCGACATGGTCAGACAAGCGAGAACGGCAGTACGAGCACATCAAGGACGGGCTCTTGGACCGCGGTGAGGACGAGGACACCGCGGAGGAGATCGCGGCTCGCACGGTCAACAAGGAGCGGGCGCGGAACGGCGAAGCCGAGGAGCCGAGCCGCACGTCTCTCGAGGACATCTCGTCGGGGCGGCGCGGGGGGCTGCGGTCGCACACGGGGCCCGGAGGCCGGACGTATCGTCAGCTGTATGCGGAGGCGAAGCGTCGGGGCATCGACGGGCGATCGAAGATGAGCAAGGCCCAGCTCGAGCGCGTGCTCGATCGTGACTGACCACCGGTGACAGAAGAGCCGGGTGTGCCCGGCGACAACACCACGCTCGTCGAGGTGCTGCGCGGCTACGAGGAAGCGGGCTGGACGACGCCGTTCGAAGTGCTCGACGACGGGTCGGTCCGTTGTGGCACGTGCAACACCGTGACGGCGCCCTCGGACATCGAGATCCACTCGTTACGTCGGATGGAGGGCGCGTCCGATCCGGCGGACATGCTGGCCGTCCTCGCGATCCGCTGCCGCGCCTGTGGCGGAGGAGGCGTCGTGGTGGTCAACTTCGGTCCCGAGATGACGGAGGGCCAGGTGCGGCTGATGCACGGAGCGGAGGATCGCCGGTTCGACGGCGTGACGCCTCCGGCGTCGTCGCCTGGCGAGACCTGAGTTGTCCGGCGGGCTCGGCGCGACCTATCTGCTGCCTGATCACCCCATCGAGACGGCGGAAGACTTCGTCGCCGCCGGAGGCGGTGCCGGCCTCGAGGCGGCGCGAAAGCTCGGACCTGACGGCGTGGTCGAGGAGCTGCTCGCGTCCGGTCTGAGGGGCCGTGGGGGCGCGGGCTTCGCGACCGGGGTGAAGTGGCGCTCGGTTCGCACCGGGGGCGGCGGCAGGCGCTTCGCGGTCGCGAACGGTGCAGAGGGCGAGCCCGCCACGTTCAAGGACCGGATGTTGATGCGCCGCGATCCGTACCGCGTGATCGAGGGCCTTGCGATCGCTGCGCTCGCGGTGGGTGCGTCGGAGGCCTTCTGCGCGACGAAGCGGAAGTACATCGCCGAGGTCACCGCGCTGCGTCGCGCCGCCCTCGAGCTGAGCGCGATCGGTCTGCTCGGCGACCTCGACGTCACGATCGTCGAGGGGCCCGACGAGTACCTGTTCGGCGAGGAGAAGGCGCTGCTCGAGGTCATCGAGGGCCGCGACCCGCTCCCGACGTTGCTACCGCCGTGGCAACGAGGTCTCTTCGCGACCGTGCAGCTCGGCTGGGAAGCCGACGTCGCGGCGGGGAGCGCGGGTCAGAGCAACCCGACCCTCGTCAACAACGTCGAGACGCTGGCCAGCGCAGCGCACATCCTGGCCAAAGGCGCGACGTGGTTTCGCTCGATGGGCACCGCCGCGTCCCCCGGCACTGTGATCGTCACTGTTGTGGGTGACGTCATGCGCAGCCGTGTGCTCGAAGTCGAGCTCGGCACCCCGCTCTCCGCGGTGCTCGACGCGTGTGGCGGACCGCGGCCGGGACGGCACTTCGTCGCCGCGTTCTCCGGCGTCTCGAACCCGGTGCTGCCCGCGGCGAAGCTCGACGTCCCGCTCACCTACGAGGACCTGGAGGCTGCGGGTTCGGGGCTGGGTGCAGCGGGCTTCGTCGTGTACGACGACGCGACCGACATGGCGAGCATCGCTCGCGAATTCAGCCGGTTCCTCGCGGTCGAGTCGTGCGGCCAGTGCCCCGCGTGCAAGGACGGCAGCATGACGATCACCGATCGGCTGCTCGCGATCGAAGAGGGCGCCGCGAGGGACGACGACCTCGCCGAGATCGAGGCGCGACTTCGCACGGTCACCGACGCGAACCGCTGCTACTTGGGCACCGAGGAGCAGCTCGTCGTTTCGAGCATCTTGCGGGAATTCCCCGAAGCCTTCGCTGCCCGGATGGAGGGCACGGCAGGGCCGTTGCGGGCGGTTCTCGTGCCGCTGATCGTCGACATCGCCGACGACGGCACGGTCGTCTACGACGAGCGCCACGCGAGGAAGCAGCCGGACTGGACGTACCGCTGATCACCCGTCAGCCGGCGGTCAGCCCTCGGGCACCGCCAGCTTCATGATCTTGTCGATGCCGGTCAGCTCGAGCAGACGGCGCGTGCTGTCGGTCGCGTTGGCGATCGTCACCGGCTCACCGGTGGTCTCCGTCGCGCGGTTGTTGATCGCGAGCAGCGCGCGGATGCCGGTCGAGTCGATGAACGCGACGCTCCCGAGGTCGAGCACGAGGGGATGTGGGAACGGGCTCAGCCGGTCGACGGTCCGTTGGAGCTCGGACGCGGTGTGCAGGTCGATCTCGCCGCTCACCTCGACCACGAGCACCTCTTCGTCGACGTGATGCCTGATCGTGAGCTCTTCTGGGTTCGCTTCCACGTGCCCTCCAGTCATTGCCTACAGCCCAGACCCGATCGGGATCTCGGCCCATACGCGATTGCCGTCGCTCGTCGGCTCGGCGCCCCACCGAGACGAGAGCTGCTCGACGATGAGCAACCCTCGGCCGCCGTCGGACACACCACCCACCTCACGTTCCATGCCTTCACCGCGGTCGGTGACGGAGATGCGCAGCGCGTTGGGCGTGCGCTCGAGGACGAGGTCCGCGTCCGAGCGTGCATGGATGACAGCGTTGGTCACCACCTCGCTCGCGAGGAGCGACACGGGCTCGATCAAGTCGTCGAGCTGCCACCCGTGCAGGCTCTCCGCGACGAAGGCTCGGGCGAGGCGTGGTGCTCGGTCGCTGTGGGGGAGGTGGAGGTTGGCCTGGGCGCGAACCGTGGATGCCTGGCTCATGTCTGGGGTCTCACTCATGACACCGGTTGATGATCTGCAGGCACATCGTCGTCTATCCGCGTCGTGGGAACGGGGGATCCCGCTGGCGCTGCTGTACCCCGGCTGACCCGTGGTTCAGACGTGACGTCGGCGGCTGGTGCTCTGCAGGCGACGACGATCGTCACGTCGTCGACCAGCCGACCTGGATGGAAGTCGTCCAGGTCGGCGAGCAGGCGGTCGACCACGGGCTGCGCGTCCGGGCAGTCGAGCGAGACCAGGAGCTCCACCAGCCGGGGCTCGCCGTAGAACGAGCGGGACGCGTCCCGAGCTTCGACCAGGCCGTCGGTGTAGATGATCAGCTTCCCGCCCTGGTCGACGAGCATCGAGCCGCTCTCCCAGCGGGCGGGGAACGGCCCGAGGATCGGCCCCGTCGGTCCGAGTCGCTCGAGCGTGCCCCCGTGCGACAGCAGCGCATGGGGATGACCCGCATTCGCGTAGGTGCCGCTGCCGCTGTCGGTGTCGATCACGGCGACGAAGGCAGTCAGGAACAGGTCGCCCAGGCCGTGCTCCTGGTCGCTCAACCACGAGATCGCCGCGCCAGGCTCGAGCCCCGAGCGGAGCGCTGCCTTGAGCAGCTCCTTGCACTTGAGCGCCGCGACGGCGCTCTGCGCGCCGTGGCCGGCGATGTCGAGCACCGCGATGCCGATCGTCGTCGGGGAGATCAGCGCGACGTCGTAGCAGTCGCCGGCGACGAGGCCCTCGGCGGCACGCAGGCCGGCGGCCATCGTCCACCCCGTCGGGTAGTCGCCGAGGTCGCTCGCGAGCTCGGACCGCACCTGCACCGCGAGGATTGCGCTCTGCTCGATCGCTTCACGGGCGCGGATGGCGTCGTCACGTTGCTGGCCGATCGTGCGTTGCATCTCGTCGACCGCGGTCGCGACCTGCCGCAGCTCGGGAGGCCCGTGCGGAGTGAGCGAGGCTGGTTCGCCGAGGCGGATGCGGCGTACCGCTGTGGTGATCGACGACAGTGGCACCATCAACCAACGGCGAACGAGGAACGCTGCCGCGGCGGTGACGAGCAGCGCGAGCGCAACGGTCACCAGGAACGTCTCGGCAGTGCGCACGCGCGCGTCGTCGACGGAGCCGCGCAGGCGGTCGAGCTTCGCGCTGATCGCACTGTCGAGGTGGTCGAGCCGGGCGCGGACGATGTCGAACCGAGTCTTCGCGACGCCGCTCTTCACGAGGTCGTCGGCAGCCTGCTGGTCGCCCGCGGCGACTGCGTCGATCTCTCGTATCGCCTCGGTGCGCCAGTCGGCCATCGCTTGTTCGACATCCGAGACGGGCAGGTCCGTGCCGGTCCCGCCGAGCTGGTCGAGAGCGGTGATCAGTGGGACGGCCTCCGCCTGGCCCCTGTCGTACGGTTCGAGGAAGTCGTTCCGTCCGGTGATGACGTAGCCGCGCTGTCCGGTCTCTTGATCGACGTAGCTCGCGCGGAGCCGCGCGGCCTGCTCGGATCCGACGAGCCACGCGCGGCGCGCGTCGAGCGCGGACGACCACCGTTGTGCCGCGTGCACCGTGGCGAGGCCACCGATCACGGTGACGAGCACGTACGCAGCTGCGATGAGCCCGAGCCGCGAGCGGAGGGACACGCGTGACGACGCTATCGGCGTTGCGACTCGGTGGGGCTTCCGTCAGCTCGGTGGCACTTCGAGCGTCGGGGCGGGCATGCAGCTCCGTTACCCATCTCGTCGCGTCGGGAGACGCGCGGTTGGCGCAGACGCGCCTTGGGTAACCGAGCGCCTCGAGACCGAGCAAGGGAGACCTCAGATGGGTGAATCCAAGTCCGACGACGTGAAGGGCCGAGCGAAGGAAGCCGCGGGCGTGCTCACCGGCGACAAGGACCTCGAGCGCGAAGGCAAGCGTGACCAGGCCGGGGCGAAGGTGAAGGAAGCCGCCGAGAAGGCCGCGGACAAGGTCGACGACGCGGTCGACGCGGTGAAGAAGAAGCTCGACGACTAGCCGAATTCGCGCGTCCGAACCAGTCGACAGGCCCGTGATCCCTGGTCACGGGCCTGTGACATCGGGGGGTGTCTCACCCCCTGATGGTGGGGGTAGGAAGGGCCCATGCAACCCCTTGTGATCGGCACGTACCCGCCTCGAGTGTGTGGGATCGCGACCTTCACCGCGGACGTCGTGAACTCGCTCGACGGCAACCCAGGCGTCGAACGACCTGGCGTGATCGCAGTCGTGACAGACGAACAAGAGCTCGAGCCGGACGTCGTCGCAGCCATCGGACACGACGACCGCGCGTCCTACCGCGCGGCCGGAGCGGTCGCGAATGACTACGACGTCGTCCTGTTGGAGCACGAGTTCGGGATCTTCGGTGGACCGGACGGCGAGATGATCCTCGACTTCATCGACACGCTCTCGGTCCCGCTGGTCGTGTCGCTCCACACCGTCTTGCGCCATCCGTCAGAGAACCAGGCCCGGGTCCTTCGCCGGCTCTGTGACCGAGCGGCGTCGGTGATGGTGTTCACCGCGACGGCTCGGCGCATGGTGCTCGAGCAGGGTCTCGCGCGCGCGAGCAAGCTCCGCGTCGTGCCCCATGGCGCGCCGGCCGAGCTGTACGGGCTCATCTCCTCCGAGGACGCGAAGCGCCGGCTCGGCGTCGAGGGCCGGCCGACGATCTCGACGTTCGGGCTGCTCTCCTCGGGCAAGGGCATCGAGGTCGCGCTCGAGGCGCTCGTGTCCGTGCGCGAGTACGTGCCCGACGTCGTCTACGTGATCGCCGGCCGCACGCATCCGGAGATCATCCGCAACGAGGGCGAGAGCTATCGAGAGCGTCTCGCCGCGGCCGTCGACGAGCTCGGGCTCGGGGACAACGTCGTGTTCATCGACCGCTTCCTCGACATGAACGACCTCGCCCTGCTGCTGTCGGCCACCGACGTCTTCTGCACGCCGTACCTCCACGGCGAGCAGATCGTCTCCGGCGCGCTCACCTTCGCCATCGCGGCGGGGCGTCCGGCGGTCTCGACGCCATACCGTTACGCGCAGGACCTGCTCAGTGACGGTGCCGGGCACCTCGTCCCGTTCAACGAGACCGAGCCGCTCGCCGACGCACTGACCGAGATGCTCACCAAGCCGGAGGTGCTCGCCGAAGCGCAGGACGCGGCGCGACGCGCCGGAGCATCACTCTCTTGGCCGGAGGTCGGACGGCAGACTGCCCTCGTGCTACGCGACGCGATCGAGCTGCAGCAGCGGCGCCGTGGTGCTGCTCGCCCCCGCTCGTCCACGCCCGTCGCCGGCCTCGCGGACGGCGCGCCGACGACTGCGACGACGCACCTGCGCGCGATGGTCGACGACACGGGCATCTTCCAGCACGCCGATGGGCGGGTTCCGGCGCTCGAGCACGGCTACTGCGTCGACGACGTCGCTCGCCTCCTTCCGATCGCGCACGAGCTGTCGATCGGCGACCCGACCTGGACCGCTGATGTCGTCCGCGCGCTGGGGTTCCTGCGCGCAGCGAGCGACGGGGAGTCAGCGGCGATGCGCAACTTCTTGACCTGGGATCGGAAGTGGCTCGACGACCCGCACCCCGGCGACCATGTCGCACGCACCGTCTGGGCGCTCGCCGAGCTCGTGAGCGCTGGGTGCTCGCCCGGCCTGCGCGGTCCGGCCGAGAAGCTGCTGCGTCAGCTCGCCGGCGGCATCGAGGCGACGGAGCCGACCATCCGCACCGCCGTGTACACCGCGCTCGGCCTCGCAGCATGGGGCTCGGCGCGTCCTGCGTCAGCCACGGCGACGCTGCAGCGGTTGCTCCAGCCGATCGCGGGCGCGTGGCGTGGCGACAACCGCTGGCCGTGGTTCGAGGATCGCCTCACG
>DATKAS010000522.1:0-4355 GCA_035497855.1 Acidimicrobiales bacterium | reverse complement strand
ATCCAATGATCGCAGATCCACCTCACTGGACCTGGGTGGAGCTGAAGCTTGGCGTAGTGCCTCAGACCCTGCTGGTGTCACGCGACGGCATCGTTCGGGACGTTCATATTGGCGAGATCGATCCAGCTGCAGAACGCGCGTTGGCCGCTGCAATCTCGGGTCTCGCGCGTCGTGATTCTGACCAGGAGAGACGATGACAGGTTCCGGCAGAAACGAGCGTGAATGGGTCGGTCCAGGAGCCTGTCGTTTCACGGCGGGTGTGCAAGACGAAAGCGGGAGGTGTGTCATGCGTCGCATCGGAGTTAGGCTCACCATTCTAGGGTTGTTCATCGGGACGGCTATCGCCGTCTCATCCGTCGCCGTGCGCGCAGATCCGTACTGCGATCATTGGTACAGCGTCTGCATCGATTCGATGCAGTGTTGCCCAACGCCGTGGGATCCGTCGCAGTGCAGCAACATGTGCGTCTACCACGAGGCCGAGGACGAGTGCTTCTGCCAGCGAGTTCAATAGGGTATCCTCCGCCGTAGGCAGGGCCCCCGCTGTCGCCGCGTCGAGAGATAACGTGCTGAAGGAGCCGGGTGTTGTCGCCTGTCTGGCGGCACTGCTGCTGAGCCTGCCGGACGGGATGGCCACGGGCGCTCGAGGTCTGCAAGGGGGCGCCGAAGCCGGGGCACACAACGCGACCATCGGCGGTCGGGTCGTTGACGCCATGACCAATCAGCCCGTTATCGGTGCCCAGGTCGAATTGGTGCCCATTCGACCAGGGCTGACCGCCGGGGGAGATCCGATCAGTAGTCCATTGTCGGAAACGCAAGCTCGATCGATCGGCTTGACCGGTCCGGCGAGTTTGGTCACGACGGATGGGGCGTTCGCTTTTGCCAACCTCTCAGCTGGAACCTACACGCTCGCCGTGCGCCATCCGCGGTATGTGGTCGGTGGGTATCTGGGCTACTCCCCGCTCGGCGACTTCGGGCGGATTCAACTCGCAAAGAGTCAGCACTTGACGAGCCTGGAAGTGCGTCTACTGAAATACCCTGTTGTTCGCGGCCACGTGACCGACGAAACGCGCGATCCCTTGGTCGGTGTTGAGGTTCACGCTCTTCGTCGTCAGCTCGTCGGTGGCTCGTGGCACTTCGCTGAAGCGGCCTCGACGCGTTCGGATGATCGCGGCCTGTTCCGATTCGAGACGCTGAAGCCCGGCGAGTACGTGGTGGCGGTTCCGTCGACCGCCGTCTCCGCGCCCGAGACCATTGTGGCGAGCTACGAGCGCGCGGCGCCGGGCGTCGCCGAGGCCCTATCGCAGTCCGGTGCCTTGCTTCCGACTGCCGGCGCAGAAGCGGTCGGCTCTCTTCTCATCAGTTATCGCGGACCGGCGGGCTTTCGACAGCACACCGAAACAGTACCGCCGGCGACGCCCCTCTGGGTCTATCCCAGCACGTTTTCGCCATCGGCGACGTCCCCGCGCGAGGCGACCCTGATTTCGCTCGCCGCTGGCGCAGAGGTGACGGCCGATGTTGCGCTGGCACCGGTCCGGAGCTTCAGTGTCTCTGGTACAGTGCGCCACGGTGAAGCTGGCGCGCCGCGTACGTCGGTGCGATTGTTGCCAGAGTGGGCCGACCTGCTGGCTTCCACGCGAGGTTTTGAGGCGGCGGTAGCCACAACTGACGAAGAAGGCGACTATCGGTTACTGGGCGTCCCCCCAGGCAGATACGTCGTCACGTCGCTGGTGGACAAGAACGGATGGTCGCCCACCCCCGGTTCGCCTGAATCCCTCGCGACCCTGACGGTCGTAGGCCCGAGGGCGCTGGCCGCGCCCACCGGGTCAACGAGCGATCCCGTCTTGTCGGCAACCGAGTACGTCGGGATCAGTGACCGCGATGAGAGCGGCATCTCCCTCTCGCTCAGACCTGGCCCGCATGTCACCGGCCGCATCGAGATCGACGCAGGCGACGCGATCCCCCGTGACTTCTTCGCGAGAATCGGGCTCATCCTTGCTCCGGTCGATAGCACTCGCTCCGGTCTGGTGAGACCGACACTGGTCGACGGTCAGGGGCGGTTCACGACGCCCGCGTATCCGCCCGGACGATACGCTCTCGCCCTGCGCCTGCCCGGCACTTGGCGGGTCAAGTCGGCCGTCGGCAGAGCCGGCGATGTCTATTGTTCAGGGCTGGACATGCGCGACACTGACGCGAGCGACATTCTCATCACATTGACTTCGCGCGAGACGACAGTCACCGGTGAGGTGCGTGTGTTGGACGTTTCGCAAGCTGCCGGCGTCGTCTTGAGTCCAACCGTCGTGGCGTTTCCTTCGGACGTCGGCGGTTGGATCGATTCCGGGATGAACAGCCAGTGCGGGAAAGCGGCGGTCGCGTTCGACGGGCGCTTCGTGCTCAGCAATCTCACGCCTGGCGACTATTGGATCGCCCCGATCGCCGGAGGCGACGCCGTCAACCTCGCGGACCCGGAGTTCGTGCGCCGCGCCGTGATTCTGGGAACACTCGTCACGGTGCATCCAGGTATCAACCGCATCCCGACATTCGTGATTCACAAGGGCCCGATCACGAGGTAGTAACACGGTCTATCCAACCAAACCCAGCAGCACGCGCACCATATGGTTACTCGTCGAGACAAATCGTTGGAGGCGCAAGAATGCTGGGATGCCGGGGGGCGGGTCACCAGTTCGCAGCCCGCTAGTAGTCATCAGCCGCTCAAGCGTCCGCTCATCGCCGACGTCGAGCATTGCCTCAATCGTCGCGTCATGTAGATGGGCCCGCACGACTGCATTCAGCATGCGGGCGAGATCACGGACGTCATGCGGCTCGGCGCCGGCCAGTCGGCATAGCCTTCGCAGCGCGCCCGCGCTCGTTCCAATCCTTCGAGCCCAGACCGAGAGGGTGCGGAGATCGGCGTCACCGTCGCACGCACGCAGGACGAGGCTCGCCAAGCGGTAGGCTGTGCCAGCGTTACTAGGGATAGGTTGCACGATGACATGCGACGCCAACACCTCCGCGACTTCCTTCGTGACACGATCGACGCTCAAGGGTTTTGAGATGGCGCATGCGACGCCGAGTCCAAGGGCCTCCTCGGTGGCCGCCTCTGTCAGGAAGCCGCTGACGATCACAACACGACAGCTAGTGCCCCGTAACCGCAGCAGTCGCAGGAACGCCAGGCCAGACATGTCTGGCAACTTAAGGTCGAGGAGGATCAGATCGGGCGGCCAGTGGGCGGCGAGGGCAAAAGCCTTGCTCCCTAAGCCCGCGGTGAGCGTCCGGTAGCCGCGCTCGATGAGCTTGCTGGCAAAGAGTTTGCGAATCGCGGCTTCGTCGTCAACGACGAGAACCGTCGCGCTACGATGGACATCTGCATGTGACGAAGCAGTCTCGCTTGGAACTGGCGTGCGCGTCTGCGCCGGACCCTCCAACGACGAAGCCGACGTTGCGGCCGATTCAGCAGGCAGCACGCATCACCTCCGGGCCTAGGTAGTCGCCGACGCAACGAGCGGGGGAGGTGAGGGGGAGTGTCGCACATCCCCTTTGCCCGGTTCAAGCGATTGGCCCGTTGACCGAGGCGTGTCGCCCTAACCGTGCTCTACCGTCCGGTCGCCACCTCGACGCACTGTCCGCCCCACCAGAGCCCCCGCCCACCCTCAGCACGCCGCCGACCACGATCTGGGGCCATCGTCCCACCACGTTGATGACTACCGGTCCGGCCCCGCTTTTGGCTCCCTATCTGTCTCCCCAGTGGCCCTGACTTGCCACGACATCCGGGACAGCAAGTCGCTGAACTGCAGTGCGTTCTGTCGCCAGTGTCTCCGGCGCACGAGCTCGGCTCGCTGGTCGCAGGCCGGGTTGCAAACTGGGCCGCGAGCAAGAGCGGAGCGACCCCCCAGCTGACGCTGGCCCGCGACCCAGCGCCGGACGATGCTGGGTCAGATCGGGGGTCGCTTCCCTGGTGCTCGCCTGACGCGACCCGTGGCATTAGAGCCGTCACGTCTTGTGTCGGCACTCGACCGCGAGGTGACGGTTGCTCAGACCGGCGGCGACGCTTGCGTGATTTTGTCGGGTCGCCGACAGTGTCGGTCACCCGACAGTTTGTCGCCGCGTCCTGGACTAGGCTGCTGGACAGGTGATGCAGCGGGAGCTTCGACATGGCGCAGTCGCCGACGGTCGCGGACCCTTCCATGGGACGGCCATGGCCTTGGCGGGCCAGAAAAGTGCGCGTCGGATCCCGGAAATCCCGGAGGGCTGCCCGCTATCTAGTGAGCTACTGCGCCCGCTATCAACCCTGGGCAGCGCCGACACCAGTCACGCCGCTCGCGGGCCCGCTAGGTTCCTCAGAGCGAACGACTTCCCGC
>DATKAS010000521.1:0-11340 GCA_035497855.1 Acidimicrobiales bacterium | reverse complement strand
TCGGCGCTGTGCTGTTCCCCACCCTCGTGCTGCCGCTGCACGTGTTCGAGCCGCGCTACAGGGCGCTGACGCGTGACTGCCTCGAAGGTGACCGGCGGTTCGGAGTGGTGCTGATCGAACGGGGGAGCGAGGTCGGCGGCGGCGACGTGCGGTTCCGCGTCGGCACGGTCGCGCAGATCGTCCAGGCTGCCGAGCTCCCGGATGGCCGGTTCGCGCTCGGCACCGTCGGCACGGAGCGGATCCGAGTGACCCGCTGGCTCGACGACGATCCCTATCCGAGAGCCGAGGTCGAGCGCTGGCCGGACCCCGCGCCGACCGATTCGCTCGCGGCGACGCACGCGGACAACGTCGCGCGGCTGCGGCGCGTGCTCGCGCTGAAGGCAGAGCTCGGCGAGCTCGCGGCGCCGGCCACGATCGAGCTCTCCACCGACGTGGTGACCGCCGGACATCAGGCGGCTGCGATCGCGCCGATCGGTCCGGCGGATCAGCAGGCGCTGCTCGCCGCCGAGACGCCCGAGGATCGGGCCTCCGCGCTCGCAGTGTTGCTGGCCGACCAGGAGGAGCTCTTGTCGTTCCGCCTCCGGTGATGACCAGTCAGGAGTGATAGGAAGTTGCACCCCAGAGGGAGGGTGGGTTGGCCGGAGCGAGTCTGAATCCGAACAGCGTGAACCCGAAGAGCGCGAAGCAGAAGAGCCTCGGCGAGACCATCAGCGACGTCGTCGAGCTCGTCAAGGCGTACGCCAAGCAGGAGACCGTCGACCCGCTCAAGCGGCTCGGGCGGTACCTCGGGTTCGGCGTCGCCGGCTCCGTGCTCATCGCGACGGGGTTCTTCCTGTTGCTCCTCGCTGGTCTGCGTGCGCTGCAGACCGAGACCGGGTCGACGTTCACCGGCAGCTGGTCGTGGGCGCCCTATGCGATCGTCTTCGTCGCGACGGTCCTGATCGCCATCCTGTTCCTCAGCTTCATCAAGCCCTCCAAGAAGGGAGATCAGGCATGAGCGCAGCTGCACCCGCGTCGCCGATCACTCGGGCCGACATCGAGTCCAAGCTCCGCGAGCTCCAAGGGGGAGCGACGCAGAGGGCCGATGCCGCCGCAAACCGCGCGATCAAGATCGCTGCGGCACTCGCGGTCGTCGTGGTCGTGAGCGCGTTCTTCATCGGTCGGCGCAAGGGTCGGCACCAGACGACCATCGTCGAGATCCGCAGGGTCTGACGTGGCCGCGATCAGGGAGACGGGGCCGAGCACCACCAAGCTGTACCTGCGGCGCAAGCTCGCCTTGAAGGCGTACCGACGCGGGTTCCGGGAGAACCAGATCTTGTGGCGCGGGCTCTGGTACGGGCTTCTCGCCCTTCAGGCGATCCGGTGGCTGCGCCCACAGCCCGTGCTCATGGCCCGCGAGGTGCTCCGGCCGGGGGAGACGGTGACGATCCGGCAGACCTCGGAGAAGCTGGGGAAGCGCCGCCGCTAGGGCTGCACCAGGGCAGGCCACGCGCGTGATGGATGGAGCGCGCCGGCTGCACCGGTCATCATTTGTCGGGTGAGGGTGCTGCTGCGGAACCCGCGACGCGAGATCGACGTGCCCGGTCCGTTGCGCGTGCACGCGCTGCTCGACCGGCTCGACCTCAACCGCGAGTCGGTGCTCGTGATCAGCGAGGGGACGCTCGTGCCAGGCGACGGGCTGCTTCCCGCCGACGCGCTGGTCGAGATCCGTCCCGTGATCTCTGGCGGTGCCACGTGAAGTGCCGCGTGTGCCGAGGCGACGCGGTGATCGATGTGCGCAGGCACAACGCGAACTTCTGCGCGCCGCACTTCCTCCATCACTGCGAGGAGCAGGTGGCGAGGACGATCGCTGACTTCGAGATGATGGCGCACGGCGAGCGCGTGCTCGTTGCCGTGTCCGGCGGGAAAGACTCACTCGGCTTGTGGGATCTGCTGCTGCGGTTGGGCTACACCGCCGACGGCTTCTCCATCGGGCTCGGCATCGACGGGTACAGCGACGAGTCGGTGGAGTACGCGCGGCAGTTCGCGAAGGATCGCGACGTCACGCTCGTCGAGGTCGACTTGGTCGACGACTACGGGTTCGACGTCGAGACCGGGGCGAAGGCCGCGCGGCGAGTGCCGTGCTCCGCGTGCGGGCTCTCGAAGCGCCACCTGTTCGACAAGGCTGCGATCGACGGCGGGTACGACGTCGTCGCGACCGGGCACAACTTGGATGACGAGGCCGCTGTGCTGTTCGGCAACGTGCTGCGTTGGAACACCGAGTACCTCGCGCGCCAGCGGCCAGTGCTTCCCGCGCGGCCGGGGTTCCCGCGGAAGGTGAAGCCCCTCGTGCGACTCGGTGAGCGCGAGATGGCCGCGTACTGCGTGCTGCGGGGCATCGACTATCAGGTCGAGGAGTGCCCGATGGCGGCGGGCAACCGGCATCTCGGGTACAAGGACGCGCTCAACGCGATCGAGGTGCAGTCGCCGGGCTCCAAGCACGCGTTCTACTTCGGGTTCCTCGACAAGGTCGCGCCCGTGTTCGACGAGGAGGCCGAAGCAGAGAAGCAGGCGCTCGGGCGGTGCGTGCGGTGTGGCGCGCCGAGCGCGGGCGAGATCTGCAGCTTCTGCCGGCTCGTCGAGCGAGCGCGCAAGGGGCGGGCGTGACCGGTCCGCTCGCCGTGGGGGAGCGCGTGCTCCTCATCGACCCGCGGGGTCGCCGGTACCTCGTGACGCTCAAGGTCGGGGGGGAGTTCCACTCTCACGGGGGCTACATCCCCCATGACGAGCTCGTCGGCCGAGCCGAGGGCACGACGGTGCGGGCGACGAAGGGCCTCGCGTACACGGTGCTCCGACCCACGCTCGCGGACTTCGTGCTCAAGATGCCGCGAGGTGCCCAGGTCATCTACCCGAAGGACATCGGACCGATCCTGATGCTCGCCGACGTGCACCCTGGTGCACGGGTGCTCGAGTCCGGCGTGGGCTCGGGCGCGCTGTCCTTGGGCCTGCTCCGCGCTGGCGCGGACGTGGTGGGCTACGAGCTCCGTGAGGACTTCGCGGCGAAGGCGCTCGAGAACGTCGTCGCGTTCAGCGGTGTGGATGTGCTCGCTCGCTACCGAGTCGAGATCAGGGATTGCTACGAGGGCATCGACGAGACTGGGCTGGACCGCATCGTGCTCGACCTCCCCGAGCCGTGGCAGGTGGTGAAGCACGCCGAGCGCGCGCTGCGGTCGGGCGGGATCCTCGTCTCGTACACGCCCACGATCGTGCAAGCGGCCCAGCTTCGTGAGGCGCTCGCTGATCGACCGTTCATCGAGGCGTCGACGATCGAGGTGCTGCACAGGTCCTGGCACATCGACGGGCAGTCGGTGCGCCCCGACCATCGCATGGTGGCGCACACGGGGTTCCTCACGTCGGCACGTCTCGTCGTCTCGTAGCGGTGGCGCGCGCGTGAACTGGCTCGACCTCCTCATCATCGTGCTCGCGGCGATGGCAGGCGCAGCGGGGTACCGGATGGGCCTCCTCGCGCGCGCGGTGTCGTGGTTCGGGCTGGCGCTCGGGCTCTACGTCGCGGCGCGCCTCATCCCGCACCTCCTCGACGGGCACGAGCAGGCGCCCGAGGGTCGGCTGCTCCTCGCGGCGGCGAGCATCCTCGTGATCGGGGGGCTCGCTGGTCAGGCGCTCGGGATGTTCGTCGGCGCGCGGTTGCGGCGCACGTTGCCATACGGCTCGGTCCACACGGTCGACCGGTTCGGGGGCGCGTTCGCGGGGATGCTCGGCGTCTTCGTCGCGCTGTGGCTGCTGCTCCCGGCGATCGCGGAGGTCCCGGACTGGCCGGCGCGGCAGGCGCGCACGTCGGCGATCGCGCGGGCGATCGACGGCTTGTTCCCGACGCCGCCCGACGCGGTGGACGCGATCCGACAGCTCGTGGACGACAACTCGCCGCAGGTGTTCTCGGGGCTGAAGCCTGCGCCCGATGTGCCGGCTCCGCCGGACTCGGTCGTCGTGGCCGCCGTCGTCGACAAGCACGCGACGGATGCCGTGTTCAGGGTGGACGCACCGGCATGCGGGCGGATCCAGGAGGGCAGCGGGTTCGCCGTGGGCCCCGACCTGGTGGCAACGAACGCGCACGTCGTGGCGGGGTCGAAGGACGTGTCGGTGCACGGGGAGCACGGCGACGATCACCCGGTGCAGGTCGTCGCGTTCGATCCGTTCCGAGACATCGCGATCTTGCGCGTCGACGGCATGGCGGAGACGCCGTTGCAGCTCGGCGAGCCGAAGGAGGGTGACTCGGGCGCGGTGTACGGGCATCCCGGCGGGGGCGACCTGCGGGCCGCCCCGTTCAGCGTGGCCGAGCGCGTGCAGGCCGAGGGCAAGGACCTGTTCGGCGACCGGCGGATCGTGCGAGACGTGCTCGTGCTGTCCGCGTCGTTGCGGCCCGGCGACTCGGGTGCGCCGGTCGTGCGCGAGGACGGGACAGTGATCGGGATCGCGTTCGCCGTCGCGCCGGACCGTTCGTCGGTCGGCTACGCGCTCACGAGCGACGAGCTGCAGGCGGTGATGTCAGGGGCGCTCGACACGCCGGTGTCGACGGGGCACTGCTTGCGCTGAGCTCGAGCCGGAGCCGAGGCTGCGTCGTCAGCCGCTCAGGCTTCGATGAAGATGCACTCGCCGGGGCACTCCTCGGCGGACTCGATGACAGCGTCGAGCTGGCCATCGGGGATGTCGGCCATGCCGTCCGCGCCCTGTGCGTTGCCCTTCGCGGTCGCGAAGATCTTGTCGCCCTCTTTCACGTAGGCGAGCCCGTCGTCGAGCAGGGTGAACACGTCAGGGCAGATCTCTTCGCAGAGACCGTCACCGGTGCAGAGATCCTGGTCGATCCAGACCTTCATGGCCGCGTGAGCCTTCCTCTGTGGCGCCGTGCGATGCAGGCGGGGTGCCCGCAATTTACACGGCGAAGCCCGGTGAAACAACGCATGCTGGAGCAGGCATCCCGGCGGGCACGGATGTCCCGATGGAGCAGAGTGCCTGAGGTAGCGTCCCGAACAGGTCGCTGCAGCAGAGGAGGTGAGCTCTCGTGGAGGAGACCGAGTACGAACGGCGTCTCGCTGCGTACGACGTCGAGCTCGCGGAGCTGCGCGAGCAGGCCAAGCTCCTCGAAGAAGAGGTCTTGTCGCTTCGCCGGAAGCTGCAGGAAGCCCCGAAGCGGGTACGCACGCTCGAGGAGCGTTTGCTCGAGTCGAAGGGACAGCTCGCGCAGGCGGTGTCGCAGAACGAGAAGCTGTCGTACACGTTGCGTGAGGCGCGCGAGCACATCGCTGCGCTGCGCGAGGAGGTCGACAAGCTCACCCAACCGCCGTCCGCTTATGGCGTGGTGGTGGGCCGCAACGACGACGGCACGGTCGACGTGCTGTCCGGCGGCCGCAAGATGCGGGTCGCGCTCAGCCCGGAGGTCGACCTGGACTCGCTCGAGCGGGGCCAGGAGGTGGTCCTGAACGAGTCGCTGAACGTCGTGCTCGCCCGCGGCAACGAGGTGTCGGGTGAGGTCGTCACGATCAAGGACGTGATGGAGGACGGCGCTCGCGCGCTCGTCGTCGGGCGCGCCGACGAGGAGCGGGTGTGCGAGCTCGCGGACGCGCTCATCGGAGAGAAGCTGCGCGCCGGCGATCACCTCCTGATGGACCCGAGGTCGGGCCTGCTGCTCGAGAAGCTCCCTCGACCGGAGGTCGAGGAGCTCGTGCTCGAGGAGGTGCCCGACATCTCCTACGCGGATGTGGGCGGCCTCGACGATCAGATCGAGCAGATCGCGGACGCTGTGGAGCTTCCGTTCATCCACCACGAGCTGTTCGCCGAGCACAGGCTCCCGGCCCCGAAGGGCATCCTCCTGTACGGGCCTCCCGGATGTGGCAAGACGCTGATCGCGAAGGCGGTCGCGAACTCCTTGGCGACGAAGGTCGCGGAGGTGTCGGGCGACAAGGACGCAAAGAGCTACTTCCTCAACATCAAGGGCCCGGAGCTCTTGAACAAGTACGTGGGCGAGACCGAGCGGCAGATCCGGCTGGTGTTCCAGCGGGCGCGCGAGAAGAGCGAGGAGGGGTGGCCGGTCATCGTGTTCTTCGACGAGATGGACTCGATGTTCCGCACCCGCGGGTCGGGCATCTCGTCCGACATGGAGTCGACGATCGTGCCGCAGCTGCTCGCGGAGATCGACGGTGTCGAGTCGCTGAAGAACGTGATCGTGATCGGCGCGTCGAACAGGGAGGACCTGATCGATCCCGCGATCCTGCGTCCGGGTCGCCTCGACGTGAAGATCAAGATCGAGCGTCCCGACAGGAAGGCAGCGGCGCAGATCTTCGCCCGGTACCTCACCGCTGATCTCCCGCTCTCCGAGGACGAGGTGCACGACCTCGGTGGGGGCGACGCGCACAAGGCCGTCGACGTGATGATCGAGAAGACGGTCGACGAGATGTACCGGGCCGACGACGAGAACCGGTTCCTCGAGGTCACCTATCAGAACGGTGACAAAGAGGTCATGTACTTCAAGGACTTCTCGTCCGGGGCGATGATCGAGAACATCGTGCGCCGAGCGAAGAAGGTCGCGATCAAGCGGTTCATCGCGGGCGGGGTGAAGGGCATCCGCACCGACGACCTGATCGTGTCGATCCGCCAGGAGTACAAGGAGCACGAGGACCTTCCCAACACGACGAACCCCGACGACTGGGCGAAGATCTCGGGCAAGAAGGGCGAGCGGATCGTGTTCATCCGCACGCTCGTGGCCGCCGACGACAAGCAAGGCGAGGGCGGCCGAGCCATCGAGCGGGTCGCGACCGGCCAGTACCTGTAGCGCGCAACCGGCGGTTGCGCGGCGGGGACCGCGCAGTAGGGTCGGCTGGTGGCCATACGCAAGGTCTTGGGCGTCGAGACCGAGTACGGCATCCAGCTGCGTGGTGCCGGGGAGTCGAACCCGATCGCCGCGTCCTCGATGCTCATCAACGCGTATGTCGCGCAGCAGCACCGGAAGGTCGGGTGGGACTTCGAGGACGAGTCTCCTGGGCGTGACGCGCGAGGGTTCTCACCTGACGGCACGATGGCGCCGGAGGTCGAGACCCATCTCGTCAACGCGGTGCTCACGAATGGCGCGCGGTACTACGTCGATCACGCGCATCCCGAGATCTCGACACCCGAGTGCGCCGACGCGCTCGAGATCGTGCGCTACGACAAGGCCGCGGAGGTCGTCCTGATCCAGTCGATGGAGGCCGCGGCGCGCACGCTTCCCGCCGGCGGCGAGATCGTGGTGTACAAGAACAACTCGGACGGCAAGGGCAACTCGTACGGCTGCCACGAGAACTACTTGATGGACCGTGCCGTGCCGTTCTCGCGGATCGTCACGCAGGTCATCCCGCACTTCGTCACGCGGCAGGTGTTCACCGGCGCGGGGAAGGTGGGCGTCGAGGCACCCGGGCTCACGTGGGCCGACGTGCCCTTCCAGCTGACCCAGCGGGCCGACTTCTTCGAGGAGGAGGTCGGGCTCGAGACCACGTTGAAGCGTCCGATCGTCAACACACGCGACGAGCCCCACTGCGACTCGCAGAAGTACCGGCGGCTGCACGTCATCACCGGCGACGCGAACCTGTCGGAGATCGCGACATACCTCAAGGTGGGCACGACGGCGATCGTGCTGTCGATGATCGAAGACGACGTGCTTCCCGGTGACCTGAGCTTGGCGAAGCCGGTGCTCGCGATGCGCGAGGTGTCGCACGACCTCACGTTGCAAAGGTCGCTCGACCTCGCGGACGGCCGGCGGATGACAGCGCTCGACATCCAGTGGGAGCTGTTCGACCGGGCGAAGAAGTACGAGCTCGAGCACGGGCTCGGGTCGGTCGGTGAGGACGTCGGCGCCGACGTGATGGCGCGCTGGGGGGCGGTGCTCACTGCGCTCGAGAGCGATCCGATGTCGCTCGCCGATCAGCTCGACTGGGTCGCGAAGTACCGCCTGTTCGACGCCTACCGCGAGCGCAACGGCCTCGCATGGAACGACGCCCGCCTTCGGGCGATGGACCTGCAGTACCACGACCTGCGGCCCGAGAAGTCGCTCTTCGCCCGAGTGGGCATGCAGCGGCTCACGACCGACGAGGAGGTCGAGGACGCGACGACCGAGCCGCCCGAGACGACCAGGGCGTATTTCCGCGGAAAGTGCCTGCAGAAGTGGGGTGCCGACATCGTGGCCGCGAACTGGGATTCACTGGTGTTCGATGTGGGGGCAGATCCCTTGCGGCGGGTGCCCATGATGGAACCGTTGCGTGGAACGGCGGCCCATGTGGGTAGGTTGATCGACGAGTGTGAGACCGCAGCCGAGCTGCTTGACCGGCTGGGGTCGTGAAGCGGGAGAGCTGACTGATGGCAGAGCGGATCGAGAAGAAGAAGGCGGCGCCGGCCCGTACCGAAGAGGTGGTCGAGGACGCTCCGGCGACGTCGAAGTCGGGCGAGCAGATCAAGGCGGATCTCGACGAGCTGCTGGACGAGATCGACGGCGTGCTCGAGGAGAATGCCGAGGAATTCGTGAAGTCATACGTGCAGAAAGGGGGCGAGTGACCACGCTCTGTGGTCACTGGTAACGCCCACCCCGTTCCTAGGCTTCGGCAATGAAACGTTGCCGGATCTGCGAAGAACTCAAGCCGTTGGACGCGTTCTACGCGCTGAAGGGCATGCGCGACGGCTACCGCAACGAGTGCAAGGCCTGCAACCTCGCGCGCCGCAAAGCTGCGTACGCCGCGAATCCCCGACCCACGATCGAGCGGGTGGAGCGGTGGCGGCGCGAGAACCCCGAACTGTACGCGGAGAAGGCTCGGCGCTATCGCGAATCCGGTCGTTACGCCGAGGTAGCACGACGATCGCATTTGAAGCGGACGTTCGGCATCACTCCTGAGGATTACGAGCGGCGGCTCGCGCAACAGGGGGGCGGGTGCGCGGTGTGTGGGCGCCCGCCGAAGCCCGGCAAGTCGCTCCACGTCGACCACGATCACGAGACCGGTCATGTGCGCGGCCTGCTCTGCTTCAGCTGCAACGCGGCGCTCGGCCAGCTCGACGACGACCTCGAGCGCATCGAAGGGGCACTGACCAATGTCGCGACGAAACGTCGAGTGGCGCAGCTCCGAGCCCTGCGGTGATCATCCGGCCGCTCGAACCCGACGACGCTGCCGCGTGCGGTGCGATCATCGCCGGACTTCCCGACTTCTTCGGACTCGAGTCGGGCATCGCGGCCTGCGCCGAGGCCGTACGGAGCGAGCCTGGCTACGTCGCTGTCGACGATGGCGCTGTCATCGGCTTTCTCACGGTCGAGCGGCCGTTCGCACAGTGCGCCGAGATCTCGTGGATGGCAGTCGAGCGAGCGCACCGGGGCATCGGCGTGGGCACGGCGCTCGTCGATGCTCTCGTGGCTGACGAGGCAGCCCACGGCACCCGCCTGCTTCTCGTCATGACGAGCGGCGACGCTGAGGAGTACGTGCCGACCAGGGCCTTCTATGTCGCGCGCGGCTTCCTCCCCGCGAAGACGTTCGCCGGATGGTGGGAGAGCGATCTGCCTCTCCTTCTGGTCCGACCTCTGTAGCCTCGGCGCCACCTATGTCGATGCCCTTCTTCCCGCCCGGAGACGACCCCGGCCCGAGCTTCTCGAACCTGCTCCAGCGCGTCGGTCAGCAGCCGCTGCCTGACCCGGGCGTGACCGTCCCCGTCGCGCACGCCACGACGTGCGTTGCGTTCCGGTACGTCGACGGCGTGATCATGGCTGGTGATCGCCGGGCGACCTCCGGCAACCTCATCAGCCATCGCGCGATGGAGAAGGTCTTCGCCGCCGATCGGCACTCGGGCATCGCGATCGCGGGCGCGGCCGGCCCCGCGATGGAGATGGTCAAGCTCTTCCAGCTCCAGCTCGAGCATTACGAGAAGGTCGAGGGCGGCGAGCTGAGCCTCGACGGCAAGGCGAACCAGCTGAGCCAGATGGTGCGCTCGAACCTCCCCGCCGCGATGCAGGGGCTCGTCGTCGTGCCGATCTTCGCCGGGTACGACCTCCGTCGCAACGCCGGGCGCCTCTTCACCTACGACGTCACCGGGGGTCGCTACGAGGAGCGCGACCACAGCGCGACGGGGTCGGGAAGCCTCCATGCAGGCACCGTGATCAAGATCGCCTACCGCGACGGCCTCACCCGCGACGAAGCCGTCGACCTCTGCCTTCGCGCGCTCTTCGAAGCGGCCGACGAAGACTCGGCGACGGGCGGCCCGGACCTGATGCGCGGCATCTGGCCCGTCATCGCGACCATCACCGCGCAGGGCTTCGAACGCGTGAACGACGACGAGCTGTCGAGCCGGTTCCGCACGATCCTCGAGGCGCTTGAAGCGAATCCGGGAGGTCCGGCGCAATGACCATGCCGTTCTACGTCGCCCCCGAACAGATCATGAAGGACCGCGCGGACTACGCGCGGAAGGGCATCGCCCGCGGTCGCAGCCTCACTGCGGTGACCTACGACGACGGCATCCTCATCGTGGCCGAGAACCCGAGCAACACGTTGCGCAAGGTGAGTGAGATCTACGACCGCATCGCGTTCGGGGGCGTGGGCCGATACAACGAGTACGACCAGCTCCGCGTCGCTGGCGTGCGCGCCGCCGACCTCAAGGGCTACGCGTACAGCCGCGAAGACGTCGACGCTCGCTCGCTCGCGAACCAGTACTCACAGATCCTCGGCCAGATCTTCACGCACGAGGTGAAGCCGATGGAGGTCGAGATCCTCATCGCCGAAGTGCGCGACCAGGCGGGTGAGGACCAGATGTTCCATGTCCTCTACGACGGCACGGTCGTCGACGAGCACGACTACAGCGTGCTCGGTGGCGAAAGCGAGGTCATCGCTGAGCGCGTGTCGCAGACGTGGTCCGCGGGCCTCTCGCTGCGCGACGCCCTACGCGTCGCGGTTGGCGCCCTCGCGGGTCCCGATCGCACGTTGGCCGCGACCGACCTGGAAGTCGCGGTGCTCGCGCGCAGCAATGGCCGTCGTGCGTTCCGTCGTCTCGATGACAATCAGGTTGCGGAGTACCTGGCCTGACCTCGCGTCCCGATTTGGGCGCAGCAGAGGACGATGGTTTCCGGTCCGCGTCGCGGGTACGTGGGTTCCGATGCTCAACGTGTGCCGCCTCCGCACGGAGGGTGGCGGTCCCTCGACTCAACCCTTGGAGAAACATGAAGCGACGTTCCATCCCGATTGTCCTCGCTGGTGTCCTCGCTGTCGGTGCATTGCTCACCGCGTGCGGTGACGACTCTGGCAGCAGCTCCGCGACCACCGGCGGCTCGTCGAGCCCGGCCGGCCTCACGGT
>DATKAS010000520.1:0-10268 GCA_035497855.1 Acidimicrobiales bacterium | reverse complement strand
GACGGCCACCACGACCTCGATCTCATCGTCTTCGCCACCGGCTTCAACGCGGTCACGGGAGCATTCGACAGCATCGACATCGAAGGCATCGAAGGCCTGCGCCTCCGCGACGAGTGGTCCGATGGTCCACGCACGTTGCTGGGCATCGGCGTCTCGGGCTTTCCGAACCTGTTCATCACCGTGGGCCCGCACAACGCAGCGGCGTTCTGCAACATGCCTCGCTGCATCGAGCACAACGTCGAGTGGGTGAGCGACCTCATCGCTTCGATGCGCGCCAGGGGAATGACGCGAGTGGATGCGACACGCGAGGCGCAAGACGCTTGGACGATCGAGGTCGTCGAGAGCGCCGACCGCATGCTGTTCTCGCGCGTCGACTCGTGGTTCACCGGGAAGCGGACGCGCTACGCCGACCGGAAGGTGCTGCTCTACACGGGCGGCTTCCCGAAGTACCGAGAGCGCTGCGCACAGGTCGCCGAGAACGAATACGAAGGCTTCGTCCTCGACTAGGTGGCCAGGACATGACACGACGCGTCCCGCTCACGACGATCGCGCGGGAGTGGACTCGACTCGGATGCATCGGGTTCGGCGGTCCGCCGACGCACATCGCGCTGCTCCGACGCCTCTGCGTCGACGAGCATCACTGGCTCGACACCGAGGAGTTCGAGGACGGCATCGCGGCGACGAACCTGTTGCCTGGCCCCGCCTCCACGCAGCTCGCGATCTTCTCTGCGTGGCGCCTCGCGGGCGCTGCCGGTGCCCTGACCGGGGGGCTGTGCTTCATCGCGCCCGGCCTGGTGCTCATCCTCGTGCTCTCGGCGATATTCCTCGCGAGCAGCCCACCGATCGCTGTGCTCGGCGCGGCAGCGGGCGCGGGCGCTGCTGTCCCCGCAGTCGCGCTGCACGCCGCACGGTCACTCTTCCCGTCGAGCTGGGCCCGGATCGGGACAGCGCGCGCCGCGCACGTCCGTTGGATCGCCTACGGGGCCGCCGGCGCGCTGGCGGCAGCGACGGTCGGGCGCTTCCTCGTGCTCGCGCTCCTTGCGTGCGGCCTCGTGGAGGTCGCGATCCGACGCCGAGCGAGCTCTGGATCGGCATCCGCGCTCGTCGCGCTGCGCGTCGCTGCACCCGCCGCCGCGACCGGCGGGCTCGCCGCCCTCGCGTGGGTCGCGTTCAAGGTCGGCGCCCTCTCCTACGGCGGGGGGTTCGTGATCATCCCGCTCATGCAGCACGACACGGTGAACGCCTACCACTGGATGACGGACGCGCAGTTCCTCAACGCCGTGGCGCTCGGGCAGGTCACCCCTGGGCCCGTCGTGCTCACCGTCGCGACCGTCGGCTACGCCGCCGCAGGGGTGGGCGGCGGTCTGCTCGCGACCGCGATCGCGTTCGCACCGTCGTTCGCGTTCGTGCTCGTCGGAGGGCCCCGCTTCGCGCAGCTGCGTCAGAACAACGGCGTGCAGTCCTTCCTCACGGGCGCCGGACCGGCGGCGATCGGCGCGATCGCCGGGTCCGCCATCCCCCTGACCGCCGCCCTCGGGCACGGGTGGCAGATCCCGCTGCTGATCGCGGCGCTCGCGTCGCTGCTCGCCTTGCGCCGCGGTGTCGTGACGACGTTGCTCGCCGCCGGCCTGATCGGCGTGGTGCTGGCCCTCGCAGGCGCGCCGGTCTGACGCCGTGAGAGGCTCGGATCGCGCCGCTCCGAAGGCAGCGGCGAAGGAGGCGAGCACCATGCCCAAGTACCTGTTCGAAGCTTCGTACACAGCAGAGGCGGCACAAGGTCTTCGGAAGTCCGGGGCAGCCGGACGCACCAAGGTGGTCCAAGACATGTGCAGCCAGCTCGGCGGGACGCTGGAGTCGCTGCACTTCGCGTTCGGCGACGTCGACGTCTTCGTCATCTGCGACCTTCCCGACGACACGAGTGCGGCAGCGCTCTCGTTCGCGGTGAGCAGCTCCGGCACCGTGGGCGTCAAGACGGTGAAGCTCCTCACGCCTGCGGAGGTCGACGAAGCCCTCGGCCGTTCGGTCACCTACCGGCCTCCGGGCACCTAGCGCGACTGAGTATCGTGCGACGCGTCTGACCTAGGGGGTTTGCAAATGGCTGCATCGGGTTCGATCCTCGGCAACGCGGTTCGCCGGCTCGAGGATCCGACGCTATTGACCGGCGGAGGCAAGTACGTCGACGACCTCGTCGAGCCGAACATGGCCCACGTCGCCTTCGTGCGGTCGCCGATCGCCCACGCGCACATCTCGTCGGTCGACGTGAGCGCGGCGGCAGCGATGCCGGGCGTGCTCGGCGTCTACCACTCGGGCGGCGACGACCTCGGCCTTCCCAGCCTCCAGGGCTTCGCCATGATGCCGCCGACGCTCAACCGGCCGGTGTTCGCCACTGGCACCGTGCGGTTCGTCGGCGACATCGTTGCGGCGGTCGTCGCGGAGACGCGGGCGCAGGCGATGGACGCGGCGGAGACGGTCGTCGTCGACTACGACCCTCTTCCCGCCGTGCTGACCGCAGCCGAGGCGCTCGCTCCCGACGCGCCGGTGCTCTTCCCCGAGCACGGCTCGAACATCTGCTTCGGCACCGAGTTCCCCGAGGGCGACGAATCAGATCCCGTCGAGGGAGCAGACGACGTCGCCGAGGTCACGATGGTGAGCCAGCGGCTCGCCGGCGTACCGATGGAGACGAACGGCATCCTCGCCGTGCCCGGCGACGGTGGCCTGACGCTGTGGATCTCGCATCAGGCGCCCCACTCCGCGCACGGCGCGTACGCACCGATGCTCGGCCTCGACCCCGCGAAGCTGCGCGTCGTGTGCCCGTGGGTCGGCGGCGGCTTCGGTCCGAAGGCCGCCACCTACGTCGAGCACCTCGTTGCCGGCGCCGCTGCGCTGAAGCTCGGCCGCCCGGTGAAATGGATCGCAACGCGGTCCGAAGACATGGTCTCGCTCGTGCAAGGCCGCGACTACGTCATGACCGCGCGCCTCGGTGTGAAGTCGAACGGCAAGATCGTCGGCCTCGACGGCTCGGTGACCGCGTGCGCGGGTGCATATCCGGCGATCGGCGCGATCCTCCCGATGCTCACGCAGATGATGTCGGTCGGCGTCTACGAGATCCCGAAGGTGCGGTTCAAGTCGGTGATGCTGCTGACGAACAACACCACGATCGGCGCGTACCGCGGGGCCGGACGCCCCGAGGCGACGCAGCTCATCGAGCGAGTGCTCGACGTCGCGGCGCGCAAGATCGGCATGGACCCGGCGGAGATCCGCCGCGTGAACTACCTGCAGCCGAGCCAGTTCCCGCTCACCACACCGACAGGCGCCAACTACGACAGCGGCGAGTACGAACGCGCCCTCGACGCGGTGCTCGAGGCGTCGGACTACCAGCAGCTGCGGGCCGAGCAGGCCCGGCGGCGCTCGAGCGGCGACACCAAGCAGCTCGGCATCGGGCTGTCGTCGTACGTCGAAGTCACCGCTCCCGTTGGTCTGCACGTCGAGTTCGGCGCGGTCGAGGTGCACGATGACGGCACCGCGAGCGTCTACGCCGGCACGAGCGTGCACGGCCAGGGCCACCTCACCGCGTTCGCGATGTTGGCGAGCGACGTGCTCGGCATCCCGATGGACAAGATCACGTTGGTCAACTCCGACACCGATCGGGTGCCGAGGGGCGCCGGCACGATGGGATCGCGGTCCCTGCAGACGGCCGGCAGCGCGATCCACGTCGCGTCGAACGAGGTGTTCTCGCGGGCCCAGAAGATCGCCGCTCACCTGCTCGAAGCGTCACCGGATGACATCGTCGCCGGCGACGGCGGCGTCCACGTGGCCGGCGTGCCCGCGAACGCGCTCTCGTGGGCCGAGCTCGCCGTTGCCTCGCGTGACGCGTCGAAGCTCCCCGCCGGGCTCGAGCCAGCGCCGCTGCGCCACGAGCTCGACTTCGACGGCAGCGACTCGACCTATCCGTTCGGCTCACACGTGTCGGTTGTCGAGGTCGACACCGAAACGGGCGACGTCCGCATGCTCCGCCACGTCGCCGTCGACGACTGCGGTCGCATCCTCAACCCGATGCTCGTCAACGGCCAGCAGCACGGTGGCATCGCGCAAGGTGCGGCCCAGGCGCTCTACGAGTGGATGCAGTACGACCCCGATGGCAACCCGCTCACGTCGACGCTCACCGACTACCTCATGCCCTCGGCTGCCGAGCTGCCGAGCTTCGAGGTGTCGAACACGCAGACCGACAGCCCGCGCAACCCGCTCGGGGCGAAGGGGATCGGCGAGTCCGGCACGATCGGCTCCACGCCCGCGATCCACAATGCGGTGGTCGACGCCGTGAGCCACCTCGGCGTCACACACATCGACATGCCGTGCAGCGGCGAGCGCGTGTGGCGGGCGATCCAAGCGGCGAAGGCGTAGCCGAAGGAAGCGTCACATGGCCGTCCCGCGCGACGTCGTGGTGGTGCTCCTCGACAGCCTGAACCGTCACATGATCGGGCCGTACGGCGCGACCGAGTTCGACACGCCGAACCTGGATCGACTCGCCGGCCGCTCGGTGCGGTTCACCAACCATCACACGGGATCGTTGCCGTGCATCCCCGCGCGGCACGACCTCCTCGTGGGCGCGCTCGACTTCCCGTGGCGGCCCTGGGGCTCGATCGAGGTGTGGGAGGACGCGGTCACGCGCCTCCTCCCCCGACGCGCTGGTGTCTCGACGATGTTGGTGTCGGACCATCCGCACCTGTTCGAGGCGGGCGGCGAGAACTACCACAACGACTTCGGAGGATGGGAGTACCTGCGCGGCGGCGAGGACGATCCCTGGCGCACCCGTGCCGATCCTTCCGCGATCGGCGCGCCCACCCTGATGCCTGCCCGGGCGACGGGATGGCGCAACTACGAGATCAGTCGCACCTTCTTCCGAGACGAGGCCGACTACACGGGCCCTCGCACGATGGTCGCGGCTGCTGACTGGCTCGATCGCGAGCTCACCGCCACCCGTGATCCCGAGGAGCGCGCCCTGCTCGTCGTCGACGAGTTCGATCCCCACGAGCCGTTCGACACGCCGGAGCGATGGGCGACTCGGTACGACACCGATTGGGAAGGCGAGCGCATCATCTGGCCGCCGTACACGACGCAAGGCGACGGGGTGCTGAACGAACGGGAGCGACAGCACCTGCGCTCGCAATACGGAGCAAAGCTCTCGATGATCGACCACTGGCTCGGTCGGATCCTCGACACGATCGACCGGCACGACGCGTGGAGCACCACTGCGTTGATCCTCTGCACCGATCACGGCCTCTACCTCGGTGAGCGCAGCACGTGGGGCAAGCCGCCCGTCGCCGTCCATCCCGAGCTCGGCCACATCCCGCTGCTCGTCGCGTGGCCCGGGGCCGTGACGAGCACTCGTGACGCGCTGACGACGACCGTCGACCTCCACGCGACGTTGTGCGACGTGTTCGACGTCGTTCCCGAGCACCGCACGCACGGACGATCGCTCGTGCCGCTGCTCGAAGGCACTGCGGCCTCGGTGCGGGAGTGGGCGCTCTGCGGCGTGTGGGGGCGAGAGGTGCACGTCGCCGACAAGACCCGCACCTACGCCCGCGCGCCAGTCGAGGGCAACCGTCCGCTGTCCATGTTCTCGAACCGGTGGTCGACGATGCCGGTGCGCGTGCTGCCCGAGTGGAGCCTCGTGCGTCCGGACAAGCGAGCCAGGCTCGACTATGCGCCCGGCTCCGAGGTGCCGGTCATCCGCCAGCCGTTCGACCCGAGCGACGACATCCCGTACTGGGGGCGCGGCAAGTTCACAGGCGACCTGCTCTACGACCGGTTCGAGGCAGAGGCCGAGGGCGGCGTTCGCAACCTCGCGGGCGGCACGGCGGACGCGGAGATGCAAGAGCTCCTCGTCGAAGCCATGCGATCGATCGATGCACCGGCCGAGCAGCTCGAGCGACTCGGGCTCAGGTAGCCGGCGTCAGCTACGTCCCCGTCGTCTGGCCCTCGACGCCGACCGACTCGAGCACCTCGCGCTCGTCGTTGTGGCTGTGGGTGAAGCCGAGCTCGCGCTCTCGGCGCACCGTGTCCTCGGATCGATACGCGATCACATACGCCCGTCGGTATCCGGCGGTGAGGTTCCCGCCGGAACCGTGCATCACGCGCTCGTTGTGCACAGTGCAGTCCCCGCGCGCGATCGGCTTCACGATCACGCGGTCGTCGTCCCGCAGGTCGGTGCCCAGTGCATGCGACGTGCCGCGCCCGCCGAAGAGAGGCGCGTGCGGGCGCAGCGCGGGCTCGTGGCTCGTCGCAGGTACGAACCGCATGCAGCCGTTCTCCACGGTCGAGTCGTCGACGGCGAGCCAGAACGTCGCGGTACGCCGATCGGGCGTGTCGGGCCAGTACGCCATGTCTTGATGCCAAGCGAAGATCGCGTCTTCCTTGAATGGCTGCTTCGCGAGCAGCTGGTCGTAATCGATCGTCATCCCTTCGCCGCAGAGCTGCCGCGCGATGTCCGCGGTGCGGCGCTCGTACACGTTGCCCTGCCACTCCGGGTAGTAGCGGCGCGGCAACATGACGTTGACGATCGAGTAATCCTCCGGCTCGCGGCCGTAGTCACCCGCCATGTCGCAGTAGTCCTTGCCCGGCACCACGATGTCCCGCCGGAGGAATCGGTCGTACACGACTTCGAGCTCCGCGACCTCGGCTTCGGTGAGCACGCCGCCGAGGTGAACGAAGCCGTCCTGCGCGAAGTTGCTCCGGTCGACATCGTCGATCTCGTAGCGCCCGTCGGGGCTCAGCATGCCCACGCGTCAGCCTCCGAGGACCATGCCCTCGGCGCCCGACGGCTCGGGGTCGGGCAGCTTCATCATCCGCAACGAGACGCCCAAACCGAGCAGCGCAGCGACGAGCGGGACGATCAGCGCGACTTGCAGCGCGATGTTCCGCGCGTCGTTGTTGATCCTGATGATCTCGGCCTGGACCTCGGGCGGCTCGTCGGCGAGGACCTGCTGGAGCTGCGTGTTGCTCATGATCTCGGCGTCGTCCTCGAGGACGGATGAGATGTGATCCTTCTGTGCTGAGGGGATGATCGCGCTGTTGTCCACCATCTTCGTGAACGTGAACGAGAGCGTGGCGAGCATGATGGCGCCCGCGAACGCGAGGCCGAACGAGAGCCCGAACGACCCACCAGCGGAGTTCACGCCGGCCGCTTCGCTCACTCGCTCCTCGCTGATCGGGGAGAGCGTGTAGTTGTTCAGCTGCGAGACGAGGAGGCCGAGGCCCGACCCGACGATGATCAGCGGGACCAGCAGCCACCAGCCGGAGTGTGCGCGGGGCACGATCGGCAGGAGCAGGATCACGCCGATGCTCGCGAGTGCGAACCCGGCGCGGATGATGCTGCTCGGCCGGCGCGACCCCGCCTTCTTCCCTGCGACCACGGCGACCGCGAACATGCTCAGCGACAGCGGTGCGAGCGACAGGCCCGCCTCCATCGCGTTGTACTCGAGCACCATCTGCAGGTAGATCGGCAACGCGATCATCATCCCGCCGAGCGAGATCTGCTGCAGCAGCTGACCTGAGATGCCGGTGCGGAAGAGCTTCGACGTGAACAGGTCGGGGTCGATGAGCGAGGGCTTGCCCGCGCGCTTGCGACGGACGAGCCATGCCGCGAACGTCGCCATGGCAGCGGCACCGAGCACGAGCAGGATCACGACCGACTCGGCGCCCTCTTGCCACGCGAGGATGCCGAGCACGATGCCGCCCATGCCCAGCACGGACAGGACCGCGCCGACGGGGTCGATCTTGCGGTCACCGGTGTAGGGCACGTCCTTCACGAGTCGGCTGCCGATGAGCACCACGAGGATGACGACGGCCTCGAGGCCGAAGGCGACGCGCCACGACAGGTAGGTCGTGATGAATCCGCCGAGGAGCGGACCGATCGCTGCCGCGATGGCCGCTGACGCACCGACGAGGGCGTACACCTTGCGCTGCGCGGCACCCTCGAAGTTGCCGTGGATGAGCGACTGCATCGACGGCAGCAGCAGCGCCGCGCCGAGTCCTCCGATGATCGCCCAGAAGATGATGATCGCGGTGAGTCCCTGCGCGAGGGTCATCGCGATCGCGCCGATCATGTACCCCAGCAACCCGAGCACGTAGGCCCGCTTGCGTCCGTAGAGGTCGCCGACCTTGCTGCCGATGAGGATGAAGGCAGCGGAGACCAGCGCCTCCAGCGCGATGGCGGACTGCACGCCACTGACCGTCGTGTCGAGGTCCTTCACGACGGCCGAGATCGACACGTTCATCAACGACGTGTCGACGACCAGGACGAACATCGCCATCGCGAGCAGCAGCGCGAGCTTGGGGTTGTAGGCGCCAGGCGGCGCCGCTGCGTCGCTCACCCCGCGGTCATAGCAGACAGGGCGTCGCTCGGGCCGCGTACGGTGAGCGGTTCATGCCGAGCACAGGGGTGTGGCAACGGGTCGAGCGGTTCGTCCCTGGGATCGGCGCCGCGCGCAGCTATCAACGTCGGTGGCTTCGCTCCGACGTGGTCGCGGGTCTGGTGCTCGCCGCGATCCTCGTGCCGCAAGGGATGGCGTACGCACAGCTTGCCGGGCTCCCGCCGGTGACCGGCCTGTACACGACCATCGGATGCCTCATCGGCTACGCGGTGTTCGGCCCGTCGCGGGTGCTCGTCCTCGGGCCGGACTCGTCGATCTCCCCGATGATCTTCGCCGCACTCGCCCCTTTGCTCATCGCCGGCGCCGGCTCTTCGAGGGCGATCGAGCTCGCCGGGATGCTCGCGCTGCTGGTGGGCGTCATCGAGATCGTCGCCGGGCTGGCGCGCCTCGGCTTCGTCGCGGACCTGCTCTCGAGCGAGGTGCAGGTCGGGTACATGAACGGGCTCGCCATCACGATCATCGTCGGCCAGCTCCCGAAGCTCTTCGGGTTCTCGACCGACGCGGACACGTTCTTCGAAGAAGTGAAGGCGTTCTTCACGAACCTCGACCAGACAGTCGGTCGGGCGCTCGTCGTCGGGGTCGCGGTGCTCGCGGTTCTGCTGATCCTCCCTCGCTTCACGCGCAAGGTGCCGGCAGTCCTGGTCGCGGTGGCCGGGGCGACGGTCATCTCGGCACTTCTCGACCTCAGCAGCAAGGGAGTCGCGACGGTCGGCGCGCTCCCGAAGGGCTTCCCCGCGCCGGCGTTTCCCTTCACGACCGTCCACGACGTCGGGCCGCTGTTCGTCGCCGCGATCGGCATCACGTTGGTGTCGCTCACCGACACCATGGCGACCGCGTCGAGCTTCGCCGCGCGCCGCGGTGAGGAGGTCGACTCGAACCAGGAGATGATCGGCATCGGCGCGGCCAACCTTGCCGCCGGCCTCGTCCAAGGCTTCGCGGTGTCGACGAGTGGCTCGCGCACCGCGGTCGCTGAGCAGTCGGGCGCGAAGAGCCAGCTCACGGGAGTCGTCGGGGCCGGTGTCGTTCTGGCCCTCTTGCTGTTCCTGAACTCGCTGCTCGCCGATCTCCCTCAGCCCGCGCTCGCCGCCGTCGTCATCGCAGCCGCGCTCTCGCTGATGGACGTCAGCCTTCTCCGCAGGTACGCCCGTGTGCGGCCGAGCGCTGTGGTGCTGTCACTGCTCACCAGCGCCGGTGTCATCGTCTTCGGCGTCCTGCCCGGGATCGTGATCGCGATCGTGCTCTCGGTCCTGCTCGTGTTCCAACGCAGCTGGTGGCCGCACGGCGCGGTGCTCGGCAGCGTGCCAGGCCTCGGCGGCTGGCACAGCGTCGAGCAGCACCCTGAGGCGGAGGAGATCGAAGGCATCGTCATCTACCGGTGGGAAGCGCCGCTGTTCTTCGCGAACGCCGGCGCGTTCCGCCGGCAGATCCGCGATCTCGTCCGCGAGCGCAGCCCGTCGTGGGTCGTGTTGCAATGCGAAGCGATCACCGACATCGACGTCACGGCGGCGGAGATGCTCGCGCAGCTCGACAGCGAGCTGAACGCGAAGGGGGTCGGTGTCGCGTTCGCGGAGATGCGCGACCGCCTCCAGGACCTCTCGTCTCGCTACGGCTTGTTCGACTCCGACAGGGACCGCTTCTACCCCACCGTCAAGACCGCCCTCGAGGCGATCCAGGCCGAACAGGGCTGATCAGTTGTCACGCGCTGACAGACGCACCGGGACGGCGGCCGAGCGTGATCGCGGCTTCGCGGTGCAGGCGACCGAAGTTGTAATACGCAGCACACGCACCTTCGGACGACACCATGCAGGTGCCGATCGGAGTCTCTGGCGTGCAGGC
>DATKAS010000519.1:0-2370 GCA_035497855.1 Acidimicrobiales bacterium | reverse complement strand
ATGTTCACGTCGCCGCTCAACATGTACCTGCGCGACCGCGATCGTCCCAAGGGTGCGATGCGGGCGATGCCGAACCTCACCGAGACCGAGCTCGAGACGTTCGGTGCAGCGACGATCGCCGACTTCACGTGGAAGCAGCTCCTCGACACCGACTCCTGCACGATGTGCGGCCGATGCACCTCGGTGTGCCCCGCGCACGCGACAGGCAAACCGCTCGATCCTCGCGAGATCGTGTTGAAGACCGGCGAGGTCATGGCCGCGACCGGGCACCCGGTCGTGCCTCCACCGATCGGGCTCGACCCGGAGATCACGATCACCGCAGACTCGATCTTCGAGCGCGTCACGCCGGAAGAGGTGTGGTCCTGCACCTCGTGCAAGGCGTGTGACGAGATCTGCCCGGTGAACATCGAGATCCTCGACAAGATCCTCGACATGCGGCGGTATCTGTCGCTGATGGAGTCGAACTTCCCGAGCGAGCTCGGCAACGCCTACCGGTCGATGGAGAACCAGAGCAACCCATGGGGGATGAACCAGGGCGAGCGGGCGGATTGGGCACGCGGGCTCGACGACATCGTCATCGTGGACGGCTCCGAGCCGCTGGAGCACGAATACCTGTACTGGGTGGGCTGCGCGGGCTCGTTCGACGACAAGAACCGCAAGGTGACGCAGGCCGTCGCGAAGCTCCTCCGCCGCGCTGGCCTCGACTTCGCGATCCTCGGGCCTTCCGAGCTCTGCACCGGCGACCCCGCCCGCCGCTCGGGGAACGAGTACCTGTTCCAGATGCTCGCGATGCAGAACGTGGAAGTGCTGAACGGCATGGGCGTGAAGAAGATCGTCACGCAGTGCCCGCACTGCTTCAACACGCTGCTGAACGAGTACCCACAGCTCGGTGGCCGATACGAAGTGCTGCATCACAGCCAGCTGCTCGAGTGGTGCATCGAGACCGGGCGGCTGGACCTGTCGAACGCTCGGCTCGACGAGCGCGTGACCTACCACGACTCGTGCTATCTGGGGCGGCACAACGACATCTACCTCGCCCCCCGCAAGGTCATCGGCTCTCTGAAGGGCATCGAGATCGTCGAGATGGCTCGCAACGGCACGAGAGGCATGTGCTGCGGAGCGGGCGGCGCGCGCATGTGGATGGAAGAGAGCATCGGGAAGAAGGTGAACGACGAGCGGGCGCAGGAGGCGATCGCGACGGGAGCGACGAGAGTCGCCACTGCGTGCCCGTTCTGTTACATCATGTTGGATGACGGCGTGAAGGGCGCCGGGCTGGATGAGGGCGAGGTCCGCGTCGCGGACATCTCGATGCATCTGCTCGAGGCGATCGAGCGAGGCGAGCAGGAGGCCGCGGCGACCCTTGAAACGGTCCAAGACTGAGCATTGGAAGGTTCCGCACCGGCCCTGGCACGTCCTCGTCGTCGCTGACGATCCCGAAGGCGCCGAGATCATGGTGCGGCTGCTGGCGAGAGCCGGGCACGAGGTGAGCGCAGCCCCGGCGCAGCAATCAGCGCTCGTTGCTCTGACGAGGCGGCCCGTCCAGTGCGTCGTTCTCAACCTGAGCGTCGCGGGGTCAGGCGGCAATCTGAAGGTGCTCGACGCGATCCGCACGAACCCGGACGATCGAGTGTCGAATGCTCGTGTGGTGCTGTGCTCGCGCGGCGGCACGAATCGGCTGTTCGCGTGGGAGTCGGGGGTCGACGGGTTCCTCGCGGGGCCGTTCCACATCGACGAGCTGCTCGCACAGATCAGCGAAGTCGTGGAGCGACCCGAGAGCGAGCGGCGTTCGCATCGCCGCAAGGAGCGAGACCAGGCACGAGAGGCGGGCCGCAAGGATCCGACCCGCGCGCCCGGCGTCGTCCGCTGAGCGAGGCGCTCGCGGTTGCGGCGCTGGCCGCCGCCATCGTCGGAGTCGTCACACGGCGTTGGTTGGCGGCGGTGGGGGCCATCGCGCTCGCCTCGGTCGCCGCTCTGACCGCGACCGCTGGCAGCGATCACGAGACGTTCCGCAATGGCATCGTCGTGGTCGTCTTCCTGCAGGCGATGCTGATCATCGCTGCTGCCGCTGAGCACAGCGGGCTTCTCGCCTGGATCGCCACACACGCCGCGCATCTCGCGCACCGGCCGAGTGCGCTCCTGCTGGCGACGTTCGCAGCCGGCGTGCTCGTGACGATCACCCTCAACCTCGACACGACGGCCGTTCTGTTCACGCCGCTCGCGATCGCTGTGGGGAGGGCAGCGGGTCAGCGCACGGCGCCGTTCGCCTTGAGCGCGGTGCTCGCAGCCAACTTCGGCTCGGTGCTGCTTCCCTCCTCGAACCTGACGAACCTCGTGATCTGGCGCGAGTCGGACCTCACCTTCGCAGAGTTC
>DATKAS010000518.1:0-2335 GCA_035497855.1 Acidimicrobiales bacterium | reverse complement strand
GCGAACAGCGCGGCGGCGCCCCGGGTCGACACCCCGATCTTCGTGTAGATGTGCTGCACGTGGTGGTCAGCGGTCTTCGGTGAGATCACCAGCTGCTCGCCCACTTCTCGAGTCGTGAGCCCGAGCGCGAGGAGGCGCAGCACCTCGACCTCGCGGGCGGTGAGCCCGGCCGGCAAGGGAGGGCGAGCAGCGCGCCGGTGACCGGCCGCCGCGAGCACTTTCTCGACTGCCTCGCCGTCGAGCTGTCCGGTCGAGCTCATCGATCGCAGCTCGGTCGCCGCGTCGTCTGCGGTCATCGCGGCGCGATGCGGGCGATCCGAGGTCATCGCCTGGTAGCAGTCGGCGGCTGCGATCACGCGTTGCGCGTCGTCGAGGTGCGCGCCGCTCAGTCGCCGGTGATACCCCGAGCCGTCGACGCGCTCGTGCGCGGCACACGCGGTGCTCGCGAGCGCAGCGGTGTACGGAACTCGGCGCAGCAGCTGGTCGGTCACGAACGCGTGCATCTCGGCGCGATCGTGCTCGTCCCTCGTCAATGGTCCCGGCTTGTCCCAGATCGTGTTCGGCACGGCGATGCACCCGAGGTCGTGCACGAGGGCGGCGGCCTCTGCGGCGGGTCCGCACGCTTCGCGCACGAGCGTGGCAACCGCGCGGGAGTGACCTCCGGTCCACGGCGACTTGAGGTCGGCGAAGTCCGCGAGCACGAGCAATGCCTCGTGCGCGGCTGCCTCGTCGAGAGGTGCTTCGCGTGGGGCGACTGCGAGTGCGGCGTCCCACGAGTCGACGGGCTCGACCTCCTCCCACCAGGTCGCGCCCTGCTCCACGACGACGTCGGCGAGGTCGGGGTCGTAGCCCTTGCCTCGCCGGCTCTTCACGATGACGAGCGCACGTTCGATCCCCTCGATGCGCGCGAGCACCTCGAGCTCTTGGCTCACCTGCGCGATCCGCATCGGCCGGGGGATCACCGTGCCCTTCAGCCCCAGCGGGAGCCCGCGACCGTTCCACCGCTCGAAGCTGCTCGCGATCGCGGCTCGCACGGCCTCGTCGAGGTCGAGCCGCTTGCCGAAGATGTCTGCCACCTCGCACGCGGTGCGGAAGTTCATCTCGGCGGCCTTCTTCCCTCCGGCAAGGATCGATGCCACGGTGCGGAGTCGGGCGACTCCGGCGCGGTTCGACCCGGCGTGGGAGACCATCACGCGCATCACGTCGAACGGGTTCGCGAAGTCGATCCGCATCGCCCGGGCACGCATCTCGATCTCGTCTCCGAACACGACCGACATGTCGAACGCGTGGCCCGTGCAGCCGAGGAACCTCAGCGCCGAGGTCCACCACGTCGTCGCCCGCTCGGCGTCGTCGCTTCCCGAGGCCGCCGCGAGGTGCTGGCCGAGCACGGTGGCCCGCAGCTGCGAGCCGGGTGGCTGTGCGAACGCATGGTCTTGCGCGAGGGCGAGCAGTGCCGCGATCTCGACCCGGGTCACCGTGGCCTGCACGTCGCCCACCGTAGATGGGGAGATGGGGAGTTCTCCCGATGTGCGTGGAGGTGCCCAGGTCGCATCGTTGACGCCATGACAACCAACATGCAGATCACGTCCGATCCGAAGGTCGAAGCGGTGGGTCGCCTCTACGAGGCGTATGGCCACGCCGACATCGACGCGGTGCTCGCCGAGCTCGCCGACGACGTCGACTGGGCGGCCGAGGCCGCGAGCCGGTCGGTGCCGTGGTACGGCAGCTACCGGGGGAAGGCCGCAGTTCCGGGGTTCTTCGCCGCGATCGGCTCGAACGTCGACGTCACCGAGTTCACGCTCGTAGGCCTGACGTCGAACGAGACCGATGTCGTCGCGACGATCCACTGGGCGTACACGGTGAAGTCGACCGGCAAGCGCGCCGAGATGTACATGCAGCACTGGTGGAGGTTCGCCGACGGCAAGGTCGTCTTCTTCCGGGGATCGGAAGACAGCGAGCAGTCCGCTGCCGCGTTCACGTAGGAGCCCGAAACGGCGGCACGCCATGATGGGCCGGTGCGCGATCTCGGCAAGATCTGGGTCTACGTCGCCGACTCCAGCTGTCGGGGCTACTCGCCGATCTACGACCGGATCTGCCGCACGGTGGCCGAGAGCGACGACGTCCTCGATCTCGTCTCCGAAGCGCCTCCGATCGGGCACAACCCGGTGCTGCTGCTCGCGGCTGTCCACTACTTGGTGCTCGGTGGCCTCGAGCACCCGCTCGCTGAGGTGTACGCCGGAGAGTCGGACGCCGACCCCGGGTCGCTCTTCGTCGACCTGTGCCTCGAGAACCGAGACGCCATCTTGGAGCTGCTCGCCACTCGACAGGTGAACAC
>DATKAS010000517.1:0-5273 GCA_035497855.1 Acidimicrobiales bacterium | reverse complement strand
TCGAGATCGACGACGAGCTCGTCGCGATGCTCACCGAGCGGTTCGCGCACACCGACAACGTGGAGATCGTGCACGGCGACGCCACCGCCCTCCCCTACCCCGACGGTCGGTTCTCAGGAGCGGCGTGCTTCACGATGCTGCACCACGTGCCGACGATCGAGCTGCAGGACCGGTTGTTCGCGGAGGTGGCTCGAGTGCTCGCGGCGGGCGCTGCGCTCGTCGCGAGCGACAGCCTCGCGAGCGACGAGCTGAAGGCACATCACGAAGACGACACCTACAACCCCGTCGACCCGACGACGCTCGACGCACGCCTCCGCGCGGCGGGCTTCTCCGACGTCGAGGTGCGGACCAACCCGTACGGGTGGGCGGCGGTCGCTCGGGTCTAGCCGTCCTGTGAGGCCATCACCTCGGCCTCGGTGATCTCCCAGCGGTGCTCGCACTCGCGGCCGTGCTGGTACATCACGCCCCTGCGGAGGTCGATGTGCTCGAGGAAGCCGGGGCCGCCGCACTCGGGACAGCGCGTCGGCTTGCCCCAGACCATCTTCGGCGGCGGCGGGGCCGGCTCGACCGCCGCTGCGGCCTCGGGCTCGACCGGCGCTGCGCCCTTGTCGCCCTTGTCCTTCCGGAGCCAGGACATGGTTCCCTCCCTCTGTCCGATGCGGCATCCTCGCCCGCCGCACCCGCTCCGCCCATGGTACCCACATCCGTCCAGTCACGCGCGTACAGTGAGTATGCGACCTCTCAACGCGCGCCCCACAGGTAGCGGCCGAGGTCGAGCACCGACGCCAGATCGGTGAGGTCCCCGCCGAGCTGGGGCACCGAGACGATCGCCTCCGACCCCGTCGTGAGCTCTGCTCGCTGCTCGGCCTCGCGCGTCGCCGCGAGCGCGTAGTCGTGGAAGCTCGCCACGACTCCCTCGAGCAACCGGGCGACGTCGCGAGGCGTGCTCGCGGTCTCCGAGGCCAACGCGACGCCGAGCGCGTCGGCCTCGGCAGCCATCGCCTCGGCCGCATGGCCGACCTCGGGGTCGCGGAGGTACTCGGGCAGCACCTTGTTCAGCACCACGGCGCCGAGGCTGAGCTTGCGATCGTGCAAGGCCTCGATGAAGAACTGCGCCTCGTGCAGGGGAGACGGCTCGAGCGTGCTCACGACGATGAAGGTCGTTCGGCTGTCGGCGAGCACTCGCTGCACGGCGCGCGCCCGCTCGACGAAGCCGTCGTGCATCGTCTGGAACAGGATGAAGAACTCAGCGATGTCCTGCAGGAACTGCGAGCCGAGGATGCGATCGGCGAGCTGATAGAAGGGCCGAGACGCTGCGGTCATCGCTCGCGAGCGATATGGCACGGTGAGCCACCGCAGCAGTCGGCTGTTGAAGAACTCCGCCATCCGCTTCGGCGCGTCGAGGAAGTCGAGCGCGTTGCGGGACGGCGGCGTGTCGACGACGAGGAGGTCGTACGCGCCCGTCGCATGGATGTCGTACAACCGCTCCATCGCGATGTAGTCGTGGCTGTGCACGAAGCGCGTGGTGATGTTCTCGTACAGCGGGTTCGCGAGGATCGCGTCGCGCGTCGCGGCGTCGGGAGCGTGCCGCCGCACGAGGTCATCCCACGACTGCTTCGTGTCGAGCATCGCGACCCAGAGCTCGCCCCTCGGGACGATGCCCGCGGCCATGAACGCTTCGTCGTCGATGCGCCGCTCGACGTTGCCGAACGCTTCGAGCCCGAGCGCGTTCGCGAGCCTGCGGGCCGGGTCCACGGTGAGCACGAGCACTCGTCCTCCGTGATGCGCGGCTGCCATCGCCGCCGCCGCGGCCGCGGTCGTCGTCTTGCCGACACCGCCCGAGCCGCACGTCACCACCACTTCCTTGGCGGCGAGGAGCGCGTCGAGCGACGCCGACGAGGGTGCGCGCGCCATCAGTACCCGAGCTCCTCGCCGAGTGCCCGCGCGATCTGGGTCGTGGCGCGCAACCCCTTCGCCCGCGCGAAGAGCTCTGGCACATAGAGCAGTGGCGCCGGCGGCACCAGCTGCTCGCGGAGCGTCGCCAGGTGCACCGCGCCGGTGCGCCGAAGTCGGACCGCGAGCTCGGCGGCATCGAGCACGAACGAGGCACTCGCGCCGACCGCAGCTGTGAGCTTCGACTCGGGCCCGGGTTCGCGCAGCTGTTCGAACAGGGCCTCCTCACCGCGGCCGAAGAGCTCGGGCAGCACGCGGTTCACGACCACTGCGGCGAGATCGACCGAGGTCTTCGTACGCAGCGTCGCGGCGAGCTCGACGGCCTCGGTGACCGGCATCTCCTCTGGGTTCGTGACGATGACGACGCCCGTCTGCACCGGGTCGTTCAGGAGGTCGAGCATCCAGCGGGTCTGCTCGCGCACGACTCCGACCTGCACCAGCCCGGCGATCGTCTCGGGGGCGGCGAGCTGCGCACTGATGTGCCCTGACGCCTCGGCGTCGACCACGACGAGGTCGTAGCTCGCGCGCCGCACTTCGTAGCAGAGCTTGCCGACGGTGAGGATCTCTTTCACGCCGGGCGCGGCGTTGGCGACGAAGTCGAGGCTGCGGGCGAGCGGTCCGATGCGGCCGATCAGCGGGAGATGCAGCTGGAGGTTCAGGTACTCGCGCAGGGACTGCTCGGTGTCCATCGCCATCGCCCACACGTTGGGCTGCAGCTCCCGAGGCTTGAACCGCAAGCGATCCGCCTCGAACGCGAAGGCGAGGTCACCCTTCGCGTCGACCTCGCACACGAGGCTCCGCTTGCCGTGGCTCGCCGCGAGCAGGGCGAGCGCGGCGGAGACGGACGTCTTGCCCACGCCCCCCTTACCGGTGACGAAGAGCAGCTTGCGATCGAGGAGGTCGACGACCCCCTCGGCGGCCTCGGCCTGCGCGCTCAGCCCCCGAACCCGATCTTGCGGTCGTCGTTCGACGCACCGATCTCGATGTACGCGATGCGCTCGGACGGGATGCCGATGTCGCGGCCACGCCGGTCGGTGAGCCAGAGCACCGCGTCGTCGTCAGCGAGCGCGGCGTCGACCTTCGACTTCAAGCTGTCACGGTCGGTGTCGTCGCCGATCTCGATGTTGATCTCTCGCGGGGCATGAGTGACACCGATGCGTACGTCCACGACGGGTCACTCTACCGGCGCGGGATCGGCCTCCCGTTCGAGCTCGGCGAGCCAGCGCGGCCGGTAGCGCCTCGCCCACGAGCGAGGCACCCGGCCCGAGATCATCCCCTTCAGCGCAGTGGGATCGGCAAGTGCCTTGCCGATGTGGCCGATCACGACGACGAGCAGCGCGAGGAACACCCAGTCGTGCACGAACGTCGCACCGGTCCGCCACGACAGGGGGAAGGGCTTGAACCAGCGCATGATCGAACCCGTCGCCAGCATCACCGGGATGACGCCGGCCACGAACGCGGCGTTGAGCTTCTGGCCCGCGTTGAACTTCCCAGGCCGACCCCGGCGACCCCACGACCGCAGCCACCTCCAGTCCTCGTCGTCGAAGCGGCCGAGGCGCTTCGCGTCCAGACGAAAACCCCGGCCGATCGCAAGGCCGAGCAGCAACGGGATCGGGAGCAGGAGCCCGCACCACACGTGGATCGTCTTGAGCGTCTCGCGCCGACCGACGAGTGCGGACAACGGGCCGAAGTAGAGCATCGACCCCGTGACGAGCATCGTGAGCACGAGCGTGGCGTTGGTCCAGTGCACGATGCGCTCCACGCGATCGAACCGCGTGAGCGGTGGCGCCGAAGCGTCAGCTCGTCGGTTGGTCGTGACGGCCATTGCTCTTCCCGACCCATCCGTCGATGTCGTACCCGTACTGCTCCCAGTAGCCCGGGTCGAGCTCGTCGGTGACCTCGATGCGCTGCAGCCACTTCAACGACTTGTAGCCATACATGGGTGCGACGTACAGGCGGACAGGCCCTCCGTGCTCGCGCGTGACGGTCTGACCTTGCATCGTGTGCGCGACGATCACGTCCGGGCGCCGCGCTTGGTCGAGCGACAAGCTCTCCGTGTACTCGCCGTCGAACGAGTAGAGCCGCAAGTACGACGCCGTCGGTTGCACACCGACCTTGTCCAGGAGCACCGACAGCGCGACGCCTTGCCACGGCACGCCTGGCACACGCCAACCGGTGACGCATTGGAAGTCGCGCACGAGGTTCGTCTGTGGCAGCGCCCGCAGCTCCGGGAGGGTGAGCGTCGCCGGCGTGTCCACGAGTCCATCCACGGTCAGTCGGTACTCGGCCTCGGTCTCGGACGGCAGCGCACCCGTGACCGAGTAGATGCGGAACCGGCCCGCGGTGGGCAGGAAGGACGTGAGACCGGTGCGGTCGCGCAGCGTGATCGGCCGAAGCACACGCTCGAGCGTCGACTGCACCTTGGCTCCCCAGAGGATGCCGGCGGCACCGAGCCCGAGCATCCCGAGGATCACCCGTCTGCCGACCGGCGTGCCCTCCGGCGCCTCCGGCGCGTCGACCTTGGCCATCGGCTCGACCCTACGGTTCATCTCTGCCCAGCGGACGTCACGAAGGACAGTCCCCGCTCGAGGCCCCGCGTTTCAGATGACCCGGTGCAACCCCCCGAGATTGATGAATCGGGGTGCGCATGCCGCGCTCCAATCATCAATCCCACGGGCTGCGGCTCAGATGATCTTGAGCTCCCGGCGGTACTTGCGGGTGGGAGCGAGGTCGACGGCGATGCGGTCGGCCAGCGCCCGGAACGTCTGGGCGACCTCGCTGTCGGGGTCGACCGCGGTGATCGGACGGCCGTCGTCGCCACCCTCTCTGAGCGCGGGGATGAGCGGCACCTGGGCGAGCAGCGGGACGCCGAGGCGCTCGGCGAGCGCGGCACCGCCGCCCCGGCCGAACAGCTCGTATCGGGTGCCGTCGTCGCCCGTGAACCACGACATGTTCTCGATCACACCCTTCACGACGAGGTGCACCTTCTCGGCCATGAGCCCAGCGCGCTGCGCGACGGTCTGGGCGGCGGGCTGGGGTGTGGTGACGACGTAGACCTCGGCACGAGGGAGGTACTGCGACAGCGAGAGCGAGACGTCGCCCGTGCCGGGCGGCAGGTCGAGGAGGAGGAAGTCGGGCTCGTCCCAGTACACGTCGGTGAGGAACTGCTCGAGGGCCTTGTGCAACATCGGCCCTCGCCAGATGACCGGCTGATCCTCACGGGCGAAGTACCCCATCGAGATGCAGCGGACGCCCCACGCCTCGGGTGGGAGGAGCATCTCGTCGATCACCACCGGATCGCGGGAAGCACCGAGCATGCG
>DATKAS010000516.1:0-2293 GCA_035497855.1 Acidimicrobiales bacterium | reverse complement strand
GAGCGGAAGCTGCGCGAGGCCGGTCGAGCGCACCGCCATCGCCTCGCGCCACGCGACCGACGACCTGGCGGCCGCGCGGCGATGGAGCGCCGCCTCCACCTCTGTTGCCTCGGGAGTGATGGGCATGCCTTCGGGAAGCGCCACGCGCACCTTGAGGTCCGGTGGGAGTCGCTTCGCCGCCATCAGTGTCGCGGCGACGTCGTCGACGCCCAGGTCGCCGAGCTCAGAGAGCTCGATGACGACGAGATGCTCTTCACTCAGTCGCGTCAGGGCCGCGTCGAGCTGGTCTCGTGCCGCCAATCTGAACCTCATCGACCGGCCGGGCTCTTGCCGAGCTTCAACATCCCGTACCTCCTATCGGAGCCGGGAGTCGAATGTACTGAGCGGCTCGGGCACCGGCACCCTCCACTCAGTGGCTCATCGCGGAGAGGCGCGCACGGGTCGCCCCGGACGCGCGTCTCGTACGAGGTCGCCATCACGAACGACGAACGTGCCGTTGACGAGCACGTGCGAGATGCCAGACGACGGGCGTGTCGACGCGGCGTACGTCGCTTGGTCCGTGACTCGCGCGTGGTCGAAGACGACGAGGTCCGCGTTCATGCCGGCCCTGAGGCGGCCCTTGCGGCGCATCGCGGGCACCGCGCCCTCGAGCACCTGGGCAGGAAGCACGGTCGCGCGACGGAGCGCCTCCATCAGCGGAGCCCCTTCGACTCGCCACAGGCGAAGTGCGCGCCCGAACGTGCCGGCGGTGCGAGGGTGGGTCACCACTTCCGGAGGCAACGGCCAGGCCGCGATGTCCATCGCGGTCGTGTCGGTCCACAACGGCGGCATCCCATCGCTCGCGACGATCGCGTCGGGGAATTCGAGGGATCGCCGGAGGAGCGCTGCGTCGCTCGGTTCGGAATCGTCGAGGAACTCGGCGATGACGAGACCGCCGGGATCGGTCGAGCGGAGCTCGCGGAGTCGTTCGTCGTCGGCGATGCGCTCGCCCGTGCGGAGATAGGTGATCGAGGTCGTGTCGCGGAAGCGCTCACGCAGCCGCTCCGGAGCCAGGAACGCTGCGCCGATCGCCGTCGACCCCGACCCGTACGGATAGGCCTCGGTGGTGATGCGCGAGCCTTCGGCTTGACAGCGGCCGACGAGTGCGAGCACTCGATCGATGTGGCGTCCCGACGTCGAGTTGATGTGGCAGTAGTGCATGTGTGCGCCGGTCGTGCCCGCGGCCCGCACGACTTCCTCCGCGCCGTCGATCAACGTCTCAGGGGCAAGCTCGACGATGTCGCGCGAATGCGTGAACGTCGGCACCGCGGCGGAGGCTGCGAGCTCGGCGAGTGCGAGGTACTCGGCCGGATCGACCCCGGGTGTGTAGCCCATGAGCACCCCGATGCCGATCGCGCCGTCGGCGAGATCAGCCGAGATCTGGTCGAAGATCTGCGTCAGCTGCACCGCGGTCGCCGCCTGTTGCCACTCGGTGCCGACCAGCCCCCCGAAGATCGCCGCCGTGCCCCCATCGAGCGGCATCTCCGCGAGCACATGCATGCGCGCGGCGGCCCATGAGGCCGAGAAGCCGTAGTTGATCGGGGACCCGCGCGCGGCTTCGCGCGCGTACGCGAGCTCGACCGGCGCGCGGCCGGCTTCGAGGTCGAGCGCAGTAGTGACGCCGTCGCACACCTGGAGACGTCGGCCCGGAAGCGTCTGCGCGTGGCTGTGGAGGTCGATGAAGCCGGGAGCGACGACGAGGCCGCTGACGTCGACGGTCGTCGCACCATCGAGGTGGTCTCCGATCGCGGTGACCGCGTCGCCGTCGATGCCCACATCAGACACGCGATCGAACCCGCTCTCCGGATCGACGACGCGACCCCCGCGCAGCACCAGATCGTGCGACACCGAACAACCTCCTCTGGATGGTGATCTGAACCTATGACGGCGGCGCGCTCAGCGCGGTGCTCGGGTGCGAGCGGCGACAATGGGGGAGTGACGATCGACCTTCCCCTCCTCCCGACGACGGTCGTCGGCAGCTACCCCCAGCCCGACTGGCTCATCGATCGGGGCCTCCTGGCGAAGGGCGTCGCCCGCGTCCGCGAGCCCGAGCTGTGGCGGGTCGCGCCGGACCATCTCGAGCAGGCGCAGGACGATGCCGCCACGCTCGCGATCCGAGACATGGAGCGGGCCGGGATCGACATCATCACGGACGGAGAGGTGCGGAGGGAGAGCTACTCCAACCACTTCGCCACCGCACTCGAAGGTGTCGACACGGACCATCCCGCCACGATCACGAACCGGGCCGGTCGAT
>DATKAS010000515.1:0-25526 GCA_035497855.1 Acidimicrobiales bacterium | reverse complement strand
GGCGTGCCAGAGCGCACGTGTCGACCCACGGGTTGGACATCGCCGCCCAACCAGACGCCCGCCGGGCCGCGGCGAGGAACCCGAGATCGAAGCGCACGTTGTGGCCGACGATGACGGTCCCTGCGCAGAACTCGTCGAACTCCGCGAGCACCGGCTCGATCCGTGGTGCGGGCATCACCATCGCCTGCGTGATGCCGGTGAGGACCGTGATCTCGGGCGGGATCGGCATGCCCGGGTTCACCAACGTCTGGAACGTGCCGAGGCACTCGCCGCCGCGCACCTTGATCGCCCCCACCTCGGTGATCGCGCAGTGCTCCGCCGAGCCGCCTGTGGTCTCGAGGTCGACGACGCAGAACGTGACCTCGGACAGTGGGGTGCCGAGGTCGTCGAACGTGCGCTGCACGGCGCGACGATAAGGCGAACAGGCGTTCGGTGGCAAGAACACACGTTCGGTGATCCGGGCGGATCGGTACCATACGGCTGTGCCCACGGTCCGCTATCGCTGCACGTCGTGCGGGAACCTCACGCGGTTCGACGTGGTCACGACCCGCCGCACGAGCGCGTTCCACCACTACACGGTGGCGGGTGAGCTCTCGATCGAAGACGAGCAGGTGCTCGACGAAGCGATCGAATCGGTGACGTGTCGCTGGTGCGGTCCCACCGGCACGGTGCAGGTCTCCGCGTGATCCGCAACGAGCTCGTCGCCGACGCCCTCGAGGCAGCGCTCGTCGTCGCGATCAAGGATCCCGCGAACGCGCCGAAGACGCTGCAGCGATTCCTGAAGTTCCAGAAGATGCCGGCGACGGCGATGCCCGCGCTGCGCAAGGCGCTCGACACGGACGACGCGTTCCGCGAGCGAGTCGCAGGTGTGATCACGCCAGGCGTCATCGACGAGGCGTCCACGCTGTTCCTCACGCGGCCGGACGGATGGGAAGACGAGCTCGAGCAGCTCGGCGCGGCGCGATCCCAGGCCGAGGTCGACGCGCAGGAGGCGAAGGCCGAGAAGAGCGCCCAGCGCAAGCTGAAGTCGGCCGAGGCAGCCCGCGTGAAGGCAGAGGAGCGGGTCAAGGACCTCTCCCTCGAGCTCGATCGCGCGAAGGCTGCGCTCGAGCAGGAGCGCGTCGCTCGGCGTCAAGCCGAGACGACCGCGCACAACGTCACGTGGGACGTCGACAACCTGCGCAAGCGCGTGCGCGAGCTCGAGGCGGCCGCCGCGGCATGGGACGACGAGCGTGCCGAGCTGATGCACCGGGCGGTCGCGTCGCCCGAGCCCTCGGCCCCGCCGATCGAGCCGGTCGCGGCTCCCGACCTCGGCCCGGTCGTCGACGCGCTGCAGGCCGCCCGCGACGCGTTCGACGCGGCGGCGCGAGCGGTGGACGACGCGCTCGCCGCGACGCCGGTGCCCTCCGGCGAGCCCGCGCTCGCTGAACGCCGCATCCGTCCGCAGAAGCACATGCGCCGGCCCGTGCCACTGCCCGGGGGTGTGCGCGACGACTCCGACGAAGCCGCACGCTTCCTGCTGCGCCTCCGACACGTCATCACGATCGTGGACGGCTACAACGTCGCGAAGCGAGCATGGCCCGAGCTGCCCTCGCTCGTCGATCAGCGTGACCGTCTCATCGATCGGCTCATCGGCGTGCACGCCAGCACGCGCTCCGAGATCCGCATCGTGTTCGACGGCACGCAGGCCGGCGGCTCGGTCGGTTCGAAGAACCAACCGATCACGGTGCAGTTCACCGAAGCCGGCGTCACCGCGGACGACGAGATCCTCCGGATCGTGCCGATGGTGCCGAGGGAGCGTCCGGTCGTCGTGGCCTCCTCGGATCGTGAGGTGGCGGACGGCGCCCGCCGGCTCGGCGCGAACGTCATCTCGGCCGAGCAGCTGCTCGCCGGCGCCTGAGCCCCGCCCGGGCGGCGGGGAATGTCACACCCCTGCGCACACTGCTCGACGTGGCATTCACGATCAGCTGTTCCGACTGCATCATGCGAGACACCGACGCATGCGACGACTGCGTCGTCACGTTCCTGTGCGACCGACCCGAGCGAGGTGCGGTGGTGCTCGACCTCGACACGGCTCGCACGGTGCGCCTCTTGAGCCAGGCCGGGCTCGTCCCACCGCTGCGTCACGCCACCCGGTGAGCGTCGCCCGCCCGGTACCGTGCCCGCCGTGGCCGTCGCGTCCCACGAGCTCACCGACGCCGTGCTCGCCGTCGGGCGCGCGGCAGGCCTCGATGCCGTTGGCGTCGCCTCCGCCGAGCCGTTCACCCGTGCCCGCGAGGCGCTCGAGTCGCGCAAGCGCGACGGCCTGCACGCAGGCATGGCGTTCACCTACAAGAACCCTGCCCGCTCGACCGACCCGGGCGCAGCGCTCGAAGGAGCTCGAGCGATCGTGGTCGGCGCGAAGTCCTATCGCATCGCGCCCACGCGCCCGGCTTCGTCACGCCCGACCGCTGTGGTCGCTCGGTACGCGCAGCGCGACCACTACGCGATGCTCGGCGAGGGCCTTCGTGCGGTCGCGCGTGATCTGAAGTCACGAGGCTGGAAGGCTCGTGTCGTCGCGGACGACAACGCGCTGGTCGACCGCGAGGCCGCGTACCGCGCTGGTCTCGGCTGGTACGGCAAGAGCGCGAACATCCTGCTTCCGGGGCGCGGCTCGTGGTTCGTCCTCGGTTCGGTGGTCACCGACGCGCCGCTCGTCAGCGCCGAACGCCCGCTCGACGACGGGTGCGGGTCGTGTCGTCGCTGCCTCGATGCGTGCCCGACGCAGGCGATCGTCGCGCCGGCGGTCGTCGACGCGCGCCGCTGCCTCGCGTGGATCGTGCAATCGCCCGGCGTGTTCCCGCGAGAGCTCCGGGTCGCGCTCGGCGACCGCCTCTACGGGTGCGACGAGTGCCAGGAGGTCTGCCCGCCGAACCTCGTGCTCGACCGGCGGGACGACGAGCGCGCGCCCGGCCGCGGCGTCGACGTGCTCGATCTGCTCGCAGCCGACGACGACACGCTGCTCGCGCGCCACGGGCGCTGGTACATCCCCGATCGCGCGGTGCGGTTCCTCCGGCGCAACGCCCTCGTCGTGCTCGGCAACACCGCAGACGGCAGTGACCCCGAAGTCGAATCGACGCTGCGCGCCTACCTCACGCACGAGGACGACCTGCTCCGCGCCCATGCCTGCTGGGCCGCGCAGCAGCTCGGCCGTGCCGACCTCCTCACGCTCGTCGCCGACGACTCGAGCCCGCTGGTGCGCGCCGAGCTGTGAGGCATCTGCTCGTCACGAACGACTTCCCGCCGAAGCACGGCGGGATCCAGGCGTACCTGTGGGAGCTCTGGCGACGGCTTCCCCCGGACGACGTCACCGTGCTCACCACCCCTCATCCTGATGCCCCCGCGTGGGATCGCGACCAGCCGTTCCGCGTCGTGCGCGACCGAGACCGCGTGTTGCTCCCGACACCCGCACTCGCGCAGCGCATCACTCGCCTCGCGCGCGACACGAACGCCGAGCTCGTCGTCCTCGACCCTGCCCTTCCGGTCGGGCTGCTCGGCCCGCGGCTGTCGATGCCGTACGCGCTGGTGCTTCATGGCGCGGAGGTGACGGTGCCCGGTCGCCTCCCGGTGAGCCAGCAGCTGATGGCCTCGGTGCTCCGCGGGGCGCGAGTGATCATCGCCGCCGGGGGCTATCCCGCCGACGAGGCGCGCCGTGCGGCACGAAGCGCGCTCCCCATCGTCGTCGTGCCGCCCGGTGTGGACTCGACTCGGTTCCGTCCCCTCGACGCGTCCGAGAAGGCGGCGGGCCGGCGACGCTTCGGCCTCGATCCCGACGCACGGCTGATCGTCGCGGTCAGTCGGCTCGTGCCCCGCAAGGGCTTCGACACCCTCATCCGTGCGGCGGCGCGGCTCGTCGCGACCCGACCGGACCTTCAGGTCGCGATCGCAGGTGGCGGTCGTGATCGGCCGCGCCTCGAGCGCATCGCCGCCGAGCAGCGCGCGCCGGTGGTCTTCCTCGGTCGGGTGCCCGACGCGGAGCTGCCCCAGGTGTACGGGATGGGCGACGTGTTCGCGATGCTGTGCCGGGATCGGTGGGCGGGCCTCGAGCAGGAGGGGTTCGGCATCGTGTTCCTCGAGGCGGCGGCGTGCGGCGTGCCTCAGGTCGCCGGCCACAGCGGAGGGTCCGACGAGGCCGTCGTCGACAGCGTCACCGGGCGCGTCGTGCACGGCGACGACCCCCTCGCGGTCGCGGCGGCCATCGCCCCGCTGCTCGACGACCCGTCGCTCCGACGCCGGATGGGGGAAGCGGCACGTGCCCGCGCCGTCGACGCCTTCGACTACGAGCGCCTCGCCGCGCAGCTCGCCGACGCCCTCGTGAAGGGCGGCCGCACGTGATCATCAAGCTGTCGTGGATCGGCACGGCGATCTTCGCGGTGACAGCGACGGCAGCGACGATCGATCCCGACCTCTTCGCATCCGTCGCCTTCGTGGTCGCGATGACGCTGTTCTTCATCGGATGCGTGGTGTTCTTCCTCGCGTACTTCCAGGCGATCGGTCGGAGTCGCGAGGTCGACATCGGCATCGGCGGGCTCTTCTTCCTCGCCGGCTCGGCGCCTCGTCCAGTGCAGCTGCATCTGCTCGGCTCGCTCGGCGCGGAGGTCGTGGTCGCGTTTGCCACCGCGTCGATCCGCCCGTTCACGAGCCTCGCGTTCGGGATGCTCGTGCCCCTGTACGGCTTGTCCATGTGCGGCCTGTGGGCGGCCCGCCACGGCACGTTCTCGCCTCGTTCCGCCGCCTGACCGCCGGGCTACGAGCGCGTCGGGCAGATGGGACAGAATGCAGGCATGGCCGACCAGGCGACCGAGCACGTCACGATCGACGTCCCTCCGGACCAGTGCTGGGAGACCGTGTTCGCGTTCGAGGAGTACCCGGAGTGGGTGAAGGACCTCAAGCGGGCTGTCGTGCGCACTCGGGACGATGACGGACGTCCGCTCGAGGTCGAGTTCACGGCCGCAGCCATGGGCCGCTCGACCAACTACATCCTCCGCTACGACTACTCGGGCGCACCCGAACGGCTCTCGTGGTCGCTGGTGGAGGGCGACATCATGAAGACCCTCGACGGCTCGTACGTGTTCGCGCCGTCGACCACGAAGCCGGGCGCGACCGACGTCACTTACGACCTGAAGGTCGAGGTCACGGTGCCACTACCGGGTTTCGTGAAGCGCCGCGCCGAGGTGCGGATCTTGCACACGTTGTGGGAGCTGAAAGCACGAGTCGAGCAGTAGTGCCCCGCGTCCTGCTGCTCACCGGCAAGGGCGGCGTCGGCAAGACAACTTCGGCGGCCGCAACTGCACTGCGTTGCGCAGCGCACGGGCATCAGGTCCTCGTCCTCTCCACCGATCCAGCCCACTCCCTCTCCGACGCGTTCGGTGTGCGCATCGGCCCGGAACCGACGTCGATCGCAGAGGGGCTGTCGGCGCAGCAGCTGGACGCTCAGGCACGCCTCGAAGACTCCTGGAGCGACCTGCGCCGCTACCTCTCGGTCGTGTTCCAGTGGGCGGGCGTGCAAGCGATCGAGGCCGAGGAGCTGTCGGTGCTGCCCGGGCTCGACGAGGTGTTCGCCCTCGGCGACCTGCGCGACCACCTCGACTCGGGCCGGTATGACGTGATCGTCGTCGACTGCGCGCCGACCGCCGAGACCCTTCGCCTGCTCTCCCTGCCCGAGGTCCTGTCGTGGTGGATGGAGCGCATGTTCCCGCTCGTACGCCAGCTCGCGCGCATCGCTGGTCCCGCGGTCGCCCGTACGACGAACGTGCCCGTGCCCGACGAGTCGGTGTTCGACGCGTTGCAGCGCTTCTACGACCGCATCGACGGTGTGCGGCAGGTGCTCGCCGATCCCGCACAGACGACCGTGCGGCTCGTGGTGAACCCGGAGCGCATGGTGATCGCCGAGGCGCGCCGCACCTACACCTATCTCTCCCTCTTCGGGTACCAGGTCGACGCCGTCGTCGCGAACCGGGTGCTGCCGGCAGACGTGACCGACCCGTGGTTCGACGCATGGAAGGTCGCCCAGGAGCTGCATCTCTCCGAGATCGAAACCGCTTTCGCACCGCTGCCGGTCCTCCGCCTCGCGCTGGCGCCACGTGAGCTCGTCGGCATCGACGCACTCGAGGAGCTCGGGCGCGAGCTGTACGGCGAGTGCGATCCTGCGGTCGCCATGCACGAGGGCTCGCCCCTCCAGGTCTCGCAGCGCGACGGGGCCTGGGTGCTGGCCATCGGCCTCCCGTTCGCCGAGCGTGGGGACGTCGCCCTGAGCAGGAAAGGCGACGAGCTGCTTGTCACCATCGGAGGGCACCGGCGCGCGATCCTGTTACCCGACTCCCTGCGGCGCCGCCGGGTGGTCGATGCGGTCGTCGACCGCGGCCGCCTGGAGGTCGTGTTCGGCGAGCCGGCAGCCACAGCGGGCAAAGGGTGACGAAGGGGACGACATGTCGAGCAGCGAGCAGGTCGACGGGCTGGCCCACCTGCAGAACGCCGCGCTCGAGATGATCGCGGCGGCCCGTGCGTTCCTCGAGGTCGCGGAGAAGGTCGTGCAGAACCCCGAGAACGTCCGCACCGCGGTCGTGACGATCGGCGCGCTCGCGAAGGCCGTGATGCAGTCGGCGGAGAACGGGCACACCGCAGCGAACGGCGACGAGCCGCAATCCGGCGTCGAGCACATCCCGCTGTCATGAAGCTGGCCGAGCTGCGGACGAACGACGGGCGCGCGCTCGTCCTGCATCCGCGGCTCGCGGTCGTCGAGGCCGACGAGCAGACGCGCCGCAGCGTCATCAGCGCGCTCGCGGCTGCCCTGCGTGACGGTGGACCTGCGGCCGGCTATGTCGAAGTGCACGGCCTGTTGCTCGACCTCGACCGAGACACGATGCGGGTGCTCGACCTCGATCCCGAGCTCTCACTCGTGTTGGGCTCCGACGACCTCCCCACGGAGCTGTTCGGTGTGGATGGTCGTCGCCGCCGTGCCGCCGACGACGTTGCGGCGAAGCAGCGCGAGCTCGTCGACGCGCGCAAGCAGCAGGTGCAAGCCGCGCTCGACGTCGTCACTGCTGTGCAGGCGGCGTTGCGCACGGCGACGGTCGAACGAGACGAGGCCGCCGATGCGCTCGAGCACGCGCAGGCCGGCCTCGCGGCCGCGATCTCTTCACGCGACGCGGCTGACCGTGCCGTCGAGACACTCACCGCAGCTGCCGCCGAGGAGGCGGAGGCCGCGCTCGCACCGGCAGTCGATGAGCCCCTCGAGGCCCTCGACCCGGTCGACGATGCATCGGTCGACGCCGACGAGGTCGACGACGGCGAGGACGATGAGGAGGACGGCGGCGATCCCTGGGCTGAGGATCGCGTCGCCAGGGAGCGAGCCGTCGCGGCGGCCGAGAAGCGAGTGGTGACCGCGCGAGCAGAAGTCGAGCACGCTGCGCGTGCGGCCAACCCCGCTCGTCTCGACCAAGCCGATCGGGACGCCCTCGACGCTGCTCACGAGGCCGTGCTCGATGCGGACGACCGTGCGAGCAAGCGGTTCGGCGGCGCCGGCGCACGCAAGCGACTGGACGAAGCGCGCGCCGTGGAACGTGAGGTGCTCGACCGGCTGGGCCTCGACTCGTACAGCGACTTCCTCCTGCGCTCGTCGATGGGCACGACCGATCCGAGCGCAGAGCTGCGCCTCGACATGGCCCGCACCGAGCTCGTGGAAGCCGAGCGCGCGCTCTCGTCGGCTCGCACCGCTGCTGACGCCGTGCCTGCCCCACCGCCGCCGAGGGCGCCGCGACACCGCGAGCCGAAGCCGAGCCTGCAGCCGGCAGCGCGCGAGCCGGCGGTCTCGGCGCCGGCGCCGGCGCCCGCGCCCGTCGTGAGCACTGCGGGCGAGAGCGCAGCTCGGCTGGCTGCGGCGATGCGCGCCCGCGACGACGCGGCCACGGTGGAGCTGCGCGCCGACGCCGCGCACGCCGCTGCTGCGGCGACGCTCGCCGACGCGGAGGCGAAGCTCATCGAGCTCGCCGTGCGCCATGACGAAGCCGAGCAATCTCTCGCGCAGGCGCGAGTGCGCGTCGACGCCGCGCTCGCCGAGGTCGCGCGGATCGCCGAGACGAATGGACACCCGAGCGATCCGTCGTGGTCCGAGCGTGCCGACACCGGGATGCAGGACGAGATCGATCGGCACCTGCTCGCGTGGCTCGCGGCGCGCGGGCAGCACCCGCTGGCCGACCCGCTGCCGATCGTGCTCGACGAGGTGTACCGCCACGTGGGCGTCGACGATCTCGAAGTGCTGCTCGGCCGCCTCGATCATCTCGCCGACTCGCTGCACGTCGTCTACCTGACCGAGGACCCGAACGTGCTGCACTGGGCGGCGACGATGGCCCCCGAGCGCGGCGGGCTGACCCTCCCGGGCAGAAGGTGAGCCACCCCGCGTAGCATCGTGCGACGAGGCGACGCTAGATCCCCCGGACAGCCAATCCCGTGTCAGGAGTGTCGTGCCAGCGCTCACCAGCGAGACCATCCGCTCGTTGTCCGGCTTCCGCGGTCAGGACGCTCCCGTCACGACCTGCTACCTCGACGTGGACGGTCGCCGCTTCCCACGCCGTCAGGACTACGTGCACGAGCTCGAGCAGCTGTTGCGGCGCGCTCGGCCCGAGCAGAACGGGCATCACTCCGTGCACGCCGACTTCGATCGCATCGAGCACCACATCCGTGCTGGCATCGACCGCTCACGCGTGCGCGGGGTCGCGATGTTCTCGTGCAGCGCGGAAGGCTTCTGGCAGGTGATCGAGCTGCCGGTGCGCGTGTCGAGCCAAGTCGTCGTCGAGGCCGCACCACACGTGCGGCAGCTCGAATCGGTGCTCGACGAGTACGAGCGATTCGGCGTCGTGCTCGCTGATCATCATCGAGCGCGCGTGTTCGTGTTCGAGCTCGGTGAGCTCCAACAGAACGGCGACCTGTCCCCGAGCGCGGAGGAACCGAAGCGACAGCACCTTCGCGGTGCGGCTGAAATCGCGTTCCGCCTCCATCAGGAGCGGCCGCTCGACCATCTGATCCTCGGCGCGCCGTCCGACGTCGGTGCCGAGCTCGTCACGTGCCTGCATCCTTACCTGCGCGCTCGACTGGTCGAGCGGGTGCAGCTGTCGGTGCAGTCCTCCGACGACCAGGTGCGACGTGCGGTGCTGGACGTGGAGCACATGGTCGAGCGGCGGAAGGAGCAGGCCCTCGTCGGACGGCTGCGCGACGCGCTGGGGGCCGGTCGCCGGGGCGTCGGTGGTCTCGATCCGACGCTGCGAGCGCTCGCCGAGCGCCGCGTCGATCATCTGCTCGTCTCGCAGGGCTACCACGCGCCGGGCTGGCACTGCCGGCCGTGCGGTTTCCTCGCGCGGGTCGGTCGCCGGTGCCCCCTGTGCAACGCTCCCATGGAACAGACGTCTGACGTCGTGGAACACGCGATCGAACAGGCGGTGACGCAATCGTGTCGTGTCGAGGTGTGTGTGGAGAACGCCGACCTCGACGTGCTAGGAGGGATCGGTGCCCTCCTCAGATACTGAGTCGTCAGATGACGCCGCGCCGCTGATCGCGGGGATCGACATCGGCGGCACGAAGTGCCTCGGGCTCTGCTTGGCCCCCGATGGCTCGGTCCTCGTCGAGGAGCGCCTCCCGACGCCGCGTGGCGCGGCGAGCCTCACCGACACTGTCGCTCGGCTCGTGGAGACGCTCTGCTCGAACGCGGGAGCGAAGATCGGCGCTGTCGGCGTGGGTGCCCCCGGACTCGTCGACCGCAACGGTGTGCTCCGCGCGGCACCGAACCTGACGGGCATCACCGAGATGCCGATTCGCGACATGCTCACCGACCGGCTCGGGGTGCGCGTCACGGTCGACAACGACGCGACCTGCGCGACCGAGGCGGAATGGCGGCTCGGTGCCGCCGCCGGCTCGTCGGACGCGCTGCTCATCACGTTGGGAACCGGCATCGGCGGCGGCGTCGTCAGTGGTGGCGCGCTCCAGCGCGGCGCGAACGGCTTCATGTCGGAGCCCGGCCACATGGTCATCGACCCGAACGGGCCGCCGTGCGTCTGTGGTCGTCGGGGGTGCTGGGAGCGCTATGCGTCGGGAAGCGGCCTCGCGCGGCTGGCGCGCGACGCCGCCCTCGGTGGCCGGGCGCAGGGCGTCGTCGACGCCGCCGGCGGAGATCCGGAGGCGGTACGAGGCGAGCACGTGACGGCGGCGGCACGAGCCGGCGACGCCGGGGCCTACGCGATCCTCGACGACTTCGCGTGGTGGCTCGCGCTGGGGCTGGCGAACCTGACCAACCTCTTCGACCCCGAGGTGATCGTGCTCGGTGGTGGGCTCGTCGAGGAGTCCGACCTCCTCCTCGGTCCGATCATCCGGATGTACGGCGACCTGCTGTACGCGGCCGGGCATCGTCCGCGGCCCAAGCTCGTGCCGGCCGTGCTCGGTGAGCACGCCGGAGCGATGGGCGCGGCGCTCATCGCGTCGAGCGCGCTCAGGTCACACGGCTGACGCCCGCAACCGGGCTGCCCGGATCTCGGCCCATGCGGCGTCGCGTCCCTGGAACTCGCCGGTCGTCGAATCCTTGCCGGGCTCGATGAGCTTGTAGACGTCGAAGAAGTGCTTGATCTCGGCGCGCAAGGACGGCGAGAGGTCGTCCATCTCCTTGATGTCGTCCCAGCGGGGGTCGTCGGGCGGCACGCAGATGATCTTGGCGTCCTCGCCGGCCTCGTCGTGCATGACCAACATGCCCACCGGACGTGAGCGCACCCAGCACCCGGGAAACGTCGGGTCTTCGAGCAGGACGAGCGCGTCGAGCGGATCGCCGTCGAGGCCGAGCGTCTCGGGGATGAAGCCGTAGTCGGCGGGATACACGGTCGCGGAGAACAGGCGGCGGTCGAGACGGATCACGTCCCGCTCGTGGTCGTACTCGTACTTGTTGCGGCTTCCGCGGGGGATCTCGACCACGACATCGATCGTGCCGTCACCCTCGGTCGCGGAATGGGCCATGGCGGCCATTCTGCCCCGGGTACCCTCGACGCATGGAGTTCCGCCGGATCACGAACCTGCCTCCGTACGTCTTCACGATCATCAACGGCCTGAAGATCGAGGCACGGCGAGCCGGCGCAGACGTGATCGACCTCGGGTTTGGCAACCCCGACATCCCGTCACCCGCCATCGCAGTCGACAAGCTGGCCGAAGCCGCGCACAACACCCGCAACCACCGCTACTCGCAGAGCAAGGGCATCCCGAAGCTGCGTGAGGCGGTCGCGGGCTTGTACCAGCGGAAGTGGGGCGTCGCGCTCGATCCCGAGACGGAGATCATCAACACGATCGGGGCGAAGGAGGGGTTCTCCCACCTCATGTGGGTGCTCCTCGGCCCCGGCGACGCCGCCGTGGTGCCCAGCCCGTCGTACCCGATCCACATCTACGGGCCGCTCTTCGCCGGCGCCGAGATCCGTGAGGTGCCGATGGGCATGGCGTCGGGCGACATCGAGTCGGGGGAGGCGTTCTTCGAGAGCCTCGACCGTGCGTTCCGCACCGGGTGGCCCCGCCCCCGGGTGATCGTCGTGAGCTTCCCGCACAACCCGACGACCGCATGCGTCGACCTCGCGTTCATGCAGCGGCTCGTCGACTTCGCGCGCGAGCACGAGGTCATCGTCGTGCACGACTTCGCCTACGCGGATGTCGGCTTCGACGGCTACGAGCCACCGTCCATCCTGCAAGCCGATGGCGCGAAGGAGTGCGCGGTCGAGCTGTACTCGATGACGAAGAGCTTTTCGATGGCCGGCTGGCGGATCGCGTTCATGTCGGGCAATGCCGAGGTCGTCGCGGCGCTCGCGAAGCTGAAGTCGTACCTCGACTACGGCACGTTCCAGCCGATCCAGATCGCGGCGACGGTCACGATGAATGAAGCGCCGGACTACCCGCGCGAGGTCAACTCGATCTATCAGAGCCGTCGCGACGCGCTGTGCGACGGTCTCGCCCGCATCGGGTGGGACTTCCCGAAGCCGAAGGGCACCATGTTCGTCTGGGCGCCGATCCCCGATCCGTATCAGGAGATGGGCTCGCTCGAGTTCGCGTCGTACCTCGTGCAGGAAGGCGAGGTGGCGACGTCGCCTGGCATCGGGTTCGGCGAGGGGGGCGACGCGTTCGTGCGCTTCGCGCTCATCGAGAACGAGCAGCGCATCGGCCAAGCCGTGCGCAACCTCCGCAAGGCCCTCCCGAAGCTCTGAAGTGCGACAAGCGAGAAACACAGCGTTCACGCACGCTTCGTAGGGTGCGCTGATGGAGCACTACGCGGTGCGGGTGTGGCTGCCCGATCGCCCCGGTGCGCTCGGACAGGTGGCGAGCCGCATCGGCGCGGTGCGCGGCGACGTCGTCGGCATCGAGATCCTCGAGCGCGGTGCTGGCCGTGCCATCGACGAGCTCATCGTGGCGTTGCCCGAACCTGGCCTCCTCGACCTCCTCGTGAACGAGATCGCGCAGGTCGACGGCGTCGATGTAGAAGACGTGCGCACGATCGCGGATCCGACGCGCGTCGCCCGATTGGACGCGCTCGAGACTGCGGCGCGCCTCGTCGAGGCACCCGATGGCGAGGCGTTGTTCACCGTGCTGTGCACCGACGCAGTCGCAGACTTCGACGCCGAATGGTGCGCGGTGCTGCATCCCGAGGGCGCGCTGAGCCACGCCGTCGGCTCGCCCCCGGATGCGGCCTGGCTGCAGGCCTTCATCGAGGGGAGCAAGGTCTCGGCTGCCGTCGCAGCCGGGCACGCGGGGCCCGACGACATCGCGTGGGCGCCGCTCGTCCGCGCGGGTCACGAGCTGGTGCTCGGGCGCAAGGGCCGACCCCTGCGCGCTCGCGAGCGGCAGGAGCTCGCTGCGCTCGCCCGCATCGCCGATCAGCGCTGGGCGGCCCTCCACTAGCGCTGCAACGAGCGCTCGCTCGAGCCGGAGCGGTCAGGCGCGGGCGCGGTCGACGGCCCGCTTCCAGCCGGCGTAGCGCTGGTCTGCTGCGGCCGGGCGGGCGACGGGGACGAACTCGCGGTCGAGATGCCACTGAGCCGCGAGGTCGTCGAGCGATCCCCAGATGCCGACCCCGAGCCCGGCCAGGTAGCCGGCACCGAGCGCCGTGGTCTCGGCGATCGTCGGTCGGGCGACCGGCACCTGCAGCTGGTCGGCCTGGAGCTGCAGCAGCAGGTCCATCACGGCGGCGCCTCCGTCCACGCGGAGCGCGACACGTGATCGTCCCGACGCTGACTCCATCGCCTCGACGACGTCGCGGGTCTGGTACGTCATCGCCTCGACGACCGCACGGGCGAGGTGCGCTCGGCCGGTGCCTCGCGTGAGCCCGACGATCGTGCCGCGCGCGTATGGATCCCAGTACGGGCTGCCGAGGCCGGTGAACGCCGGCACGAAGTACACGCCCTCCGCATCGGGGCACGATTCGGCGAGTGGGCCGATGTCCGCGGCGGCGTCGATGATGCCGAGGCCGTCTCGCAGCCACTGGATCGCGGCGCCGGTCACGAAGATCGCACCTTCGAGCGCATACGCGCGGCCGCCGTCAGCGAGGCTCCAGGCGACAGTGGTGAGCAGACCTTCGACGGGTGGAGGGACCTCCGGTCCGACGTTCATCAGCACGAACGACCCCGTGCCGTAGGTGTTCTTCGTCATCCCCGGCGTGAAGCACGCCTGGCCGAACAGCGCGGCCTGCTGGTCGCCCGCGATGCCGGCGATCGGGATGCCGGCGGGCACTCCGACGCCGGTGACGGTCGTGCCCATCGTGCCGCTCGACGGAAGGACCGTGGGCAACATCGAGCGTGGCACCGAGAACAGCTCGAGCAGGTCGTCGTCCCATCCGAACGCGCCGATGTCGAAGAGCATCGTGCGGCTCGCATTGGACGGATCGGTCACGTGCGCGGCGCCGCCTGTGAGGTTCCAGACGATCCATGAGTCGACGGTGCCGAACGCAGCATCGGCGGTGGCGTCGATCGCGCCGGACGCCAGGATCCACTCGAGCTTCGTCGCCGAGAAGTACGGATCCAGCACGAGCCCCGTCTTGGCCCGCACGAGGTCGAGATGGCCTGCATCACGCAGCCCGTCGCATCGCTCCGCGGTGCGGCGGTCCTGCCACACGATCGCGCGGTGCAGCGGACGGCTCGTGCGCCGATCCCAGACCACGACCGTCTCGCGCTGGTTCGTGATGCCGATCGCCGCGATGGGCTCGTGGAGCCTCGACGACAGCTCCGCGAGCGTCTGCTGCACGACCTGCCAGATCTCGTCGGCGTCGTGCTCGACCCAACCTGGCTGCGGGAAGTGCTGAGTGAATTCGCGGTACGACCAGCCCTTCGGGGCGCCGTCCTCACCGATCGCGAACGCACGGACGCCGGTGGTGCCGGCATCGATCGCGATCAGGACGCCCATGGCCGCGGCAGGGTACAGGGGAGCGCCCGCCCGCGTAACGTGCTCGAGATGCGAGTCGGACTTCTCACTGGCGGCGGCGACTGCCCCGGGTTGAACGCGGTCATCCGCGCCGTCGTACGCAAGGGCGAGACCGTGTACGGGGACGAGCTCGTCGGCTTCCTCGACGGATGGCGAGGCGTCATCGATGGACGCACGATGCCGCTCGACGTGCATGCGATGCGGGGAAGCCTTCCTCGGGGCGGCACGGTGATCGGCACCTCACGCACGAACCCGTACAAGGTCGACGGCGGTGTCGAAGCCGCGAAGCAGACCTTGGAACGCGAGCGCATCGACGCACTGGTCGTGATCGGGGGCGAGGACACACTCGGCGTGGCGAACAGACTGCACGCGGAAGGAGTCTCGGTGGTCGGGGTGCCGAAGACCATCGACAACGACCTCTCGGCGACCGAGGTCACGTTCGGGTTCCACACGGCAGTGCAGATCGCGACCGATGCGATCGATCGGCTGCACACGACCGCCGAGTCACACGACCGCGTGATCGTGTGCGAGGTGATGGGACGGCACGCGGGATGGATCGCGACGTACTCCGGCATCGCGTCCGGCGCATGCGCGATCCTCATCCCGGAGGAGCCGTTCGACATCGACGAGCTGTGCGCGCTCATCCGTCATCGCCACAGCCAGGGTCGCTACGCGTCGATCGTCGTCGTCGCCGAGGGTGCTTTGCCGAAGGAAGGCACGATGTCGCTCGTCTCGGGCGAGGTCGACCAGTTCGGTCACGTGCGCCTCGGCGGCATCGCGAACGCGATCGCTCCCGAGATCGAGGCACGCACCGGCTACGAGACCCGAGTCACGATCCTGGGCCACATCCAGCGCGGCGGCACGCCGACCGCGTTCGATCGTGTGCTCTCGACGCGCTTCGGCATCGCTGCGATCGACGCAGTGCACGACGGCGCGTTCGGCGAGATGGTCGCGCTCCGCGCCGGGGAGATCGTGCGGGTGTCGCTCGCCGAGGCTGTCGGCAGCTTGAAGACCGTCGATCCCGCCCTGTTCCACGGCGTCGCCGAGGTCTTCTTCGGGTAACCGGCCGAGGAGCTACGGCTTGGCTTCGGTTGCAGGTGGGGCGACGGCGGTCGTCGCCGACACTGTGGTCGTCGTCGTGCTGGTCGTGGTCGTGGTCACGCCGCCGCCGGGGTTCGGAGGGGGCAGCCGCACCGGATCGAGCGACGGGTAGGAGAAGCGCGTGAGCGGCTGCGCGGAGAGGCTGCCGTCGTCGATCGGCACCTCCTTCTGCACGCCTTCGATGGCGAACAGGACGCTGTCGACATCGGGCGTGCCCGTCGCGGTGAACACCAGCTGCGCCACCGCGGTGCGCTGCTCGGAGCCCTGCACGACGAGGAAGTCGTTCGACAGGTCGATCGTGAGCACGCCGTCCTTCAGGTCAGCGGCCAGCAGCCGAGTGCCGCTCGGGATCGCGGTGCGCAACCCCTCCGCGGCTTCCGCCTGCGTGGGCCCCTGGAGCAGCGTCGAGATCGCGATGAACGCGTCGTTGCGGGGTGCGAGGCGACGGCCGACCGACTTCAGGCTCTCCGGACCGACGAGGAAGACCTGACCGTCGTCACCGCTGGTGTTGGGGTTGTCGGTCGGCGTGGGCGCGGCGACAACCGGGAACGGCGCATCCTTCGGGCGGATGTCGCGTGGCGTCGCCTCCGCCGACACGCCGCACCCCGCGGCGACGACGCACATGAGCAGCGCCATGAGGGCGACCACCCTCGACCGTGCGCGCATCAGCTCGCACCCACCTTGCTGGCCTTGCGCGCCTTGCGCGACCGCGGTGTGCTCGACACGACCGGCAGCTCGATCACGAAGCGGGCGCCGTGCCGCCCGTCGCGGCGATCGTCCACCCACACGCGTCCGCCGTGCAGGCGGACGTGCTCGTCGACGAGGGCGAGGCCGAGGCCGACGCCGTCACCCATGCCGCGGCGGCCCGAGTTCGCACCGCGCGCGAAGCGCTCGAAGATCCGCGTGCGCTCCTCGGACGGCACGCCGGGACCGCTGTCCTCGACTGCGATCTGCACCGTGTCGCCCCGGCCGTTGCCATTGCCTTTCACGTGCTCGACGGCGACGAGGCTCGCCCCACCGCCGTGCACCCGCGCGTTGTCGATGAGGTTCGCGAGGACGCGCACCATGCGGCGCTTGTCGGCTCGCACCGTGTCGCCCTCGACGTCCGCCGCGACCGACACCGGGATGTGGTGGTCCGGGCTCGCGGCTTCGACTGCGTTCGGCACGAGCTCGGCGACCATCACCTCCTCGAGGTTGAGCCGAGCCGATCCTGCGTCCACACGCGAGATCTCGAGCAGGTCCTCGACCAGGTTCTGGAACCGCGCGACGTCCGCGACGAGCAGGTCCAGCGCCGCCTGCGCACGCGCGGGCATCTCGTCGCGCCGCGACTGGAGGACTTCGATCGACGCTGACAGCGTCATCAACGGCGAACGCAGCTCGTGGCTCACGTCCGACGCGAAGCGCGCGTCGCGCTCGATCCGTCCCTGCAACGCGGCTGCCATCTCGTTGAACGACGTCGTCAGGAGCGCGAGGTCTCGGTCGTCGGTGACCTCGAGGCGCGTGTCGAGGTTCCCTCCCGCGATCGCCTGGGCCGCGGTGGCAGCCTCGGCCAGCGGGCGCACCGCTCGACGGCTCGCCCAGACGCCGAGCAGCGCACCGAGGAACGTCGTGAGAAGTGCGGCACCGAGCAGCGAGAGCCGGATGGAGCGCAGCGTGTTCTGGAGCTCACCGAGCGACACGATCTCGAAGTAGCTCGAGCTCGGCGAGATGTCGCGGAGCGGGATGCCGACCGCGAGCACCGTCGTGCCGTACAGCGTGAAGCGCATGCGAGCCGCGTGTCCGTCGGCTACTCGCTCTCGGAGAGCGGCGGGCACCGCGTCACGCCCGTACTCGAGCGTCGCCGGGAACCAACGGTCGCCGTACAGCACCAGCGGGAACGAGCTCCCCGTCTGCAGCGACGTGATCACCGTGATGATGTCCGGCGACGCCGAGCGCAAGGAGTCGTGCACGACGCGGGCGTTCACGTATGTCTGACGAAGCACCGAAGCTTCGCGCTGGCGGACCAGCGTCTGGCGGGCGACGAGGTAGGTGGTGCCCGCGAGGAGGACGCTCAGTGCCAGCGCGCCGAGCGCGAACGTCAGCGTGATGCGGGCGCGGAGCCCCAACCGGCGGGGACGGAAGCGACTGAGGCGGCCGGACATGCCTGGGGCCTCAGGGCTGGAGCCGGTAACCGAGCCCCCGAACGGTCACGACATGGCGGGGGTTGGCCGGATCGGCCTCGACCTTCGTGCGCAGCCGGCGCACGTGCACGTCGACGAGCCGCCCGTCGCCGAAGTACCCGTATCCCCACACCCGATCGAGCAGCGTCTCCCGGCTGAACACCCGCCCCGGGCTCGACGCCAGCTCGCACAGCAAGCGGAACTCCGTCTTCGTCAGGTGGATCTCCTGTTGGTCGCGCAGCACGAGCCCCTCGTCCGGCGCGATCTCGAGGTCACCGAAGCGCAGCCGCGCGTGTCCCGGCTCCGCGCTGCGCGCCCGACGCAGGAGGGCCCGGATCCGCGCCGAGAGCTCCTTCGGCGCGAACGGCTTCGTGAGGTAGTCGTCAGCGCCGGCTTCGAGCCCGGCGACGACATCGTGGGTGTCGGCACGAGCGGTCACCATCACGATCGGCACGTCGCTCGACTTGCGCAGCGAGCGGCACAGCTCGAACCCGTCCATCCCAGGGAGCATGATGTCGATGAGCACGACGTCGGCGGCCTGCCGCCCGAACGCGTCGATCGCGTCCTCGCCGCTCGCGGTCTCCTCGACGATCCACCCCTCGTCTTCGAGCGCCATCTTCACGGCCGTTCGGATGCGCTCGTCGTCCTCGACCGTGAGGATGCGGGTTCCCACCCCCCCATGGTGCCGCACAACTGCGGGCGACGCGCCGTCAGGCCGCCATTCTGGTCACGCGTCTCGGGCGCCGGCCGCAGCGAGCAGGTCGCGGAGTGGTTCGAACAACCCGACGGCGGAAGCCAACATGAACTCGCTCGACGGCGGACCACCGTCGAGGTCGCCGAGGCGAGCCCCTGCCTCAGCGGCGATGAGGGCGCCGGCCGCGTAGTCCCACCGGCTGAGGCCCTTCTCGTAGTAAGCGTCGAAGCGGCCCGACGCGACCAGGCACAGGTCGAGTGACGCCGCGCCGAACCGGCGGATGTCGCGGACCTGGGGGAGCACCTGGAGCAGCACGGCCGCCTGACGCCGGCGACGGTCGCGGTCGTACGAGAAGCCCGTGCCGACCAGCGCGGTCGAAAGGTCGGTGAGCGCGGACACGCGGATGTGGCTGCCGTTGAGCGTCGCGCCGCCTCCCTTCGTCGCGGCGTACAGATCCCCCCGCACGGGATCGACAACGACACCGACCGCGGGGTCGCCGTCGATCTCGGCGGCGATCGACACCCCGAAGCCGTGGAGGCCATAGAGGTAATTGGTGGTGCCGTCGATCGGGTCGATGACCCAGCGCACCCCGCTGGTGCCGGCATCGGCGGTGCCTTCCTCCCCGACGATGCCGTCGTCGGGTCGCGCGGCCCGGATGCCGGCGGCGATGAGCGCCTCGGCCGCGCGATCCATCTCGGTGACCATGTCGGTCGACGTGGACTTCGTCGTCACGCTCGACCGAGCTCGGGTCAAACCGTCGAGGAGCAGCGCGCTCGCATCTTGCGCGAGCTCGGTCGCGAGCGCCTGGAGCGACGCGAGCGGGACCGAGTCGGGCACCGTGCCACCGTAGGCGGCGGTAACTTGCCGGCGTGACCGACAGCAGCGGCATCGTCGATCTGCGGTCCGACACGGTGACCAAGCCCTCGGCCGCGATGCGCCGCGCGATGGCCGACGCCGAGGTCGGCGACGACGGGTCGGGCGAGGACCCGACCGTCATCCGCCTCGAGCGCACGTTCGCCGAGCGCGTGGGCAAGGAGTCCGCAGTGCTCGTGCCCTCGGGCACGATGGCGAACCAGATCGCGCTGCGGGTCCTCGGCGTGCCCGGCACCGGGGTCGTCGCGGGGCGTTCGCAGCATGTCGTCGCGTTCGAGCAAGGTGCGGCAGCCGTGAACGCGTCGATCCAGTGGCACACCGTCGACGACTCGCGCGGCGTCCTCCCCTTCGAGGACGTGCAGCTCGCGATCGAGCTCGCCGACCATCACCAGGTCCCGATGAGTGCCGTGTTCGTCGAGAACACCCACATGGCGAGCTCGGGCACGCCCTGGGACATCGACGCGCTCGACGCGATAAGCGCGCTCGGGCTGCCCGTCCATCTCGACGGTGCACGGCTGTTCAACGCAGAGGTCGCGACGGGCGTGAGCGCGGCGCGCTACGCGAGCGCGGCGACCACAGTGATGTGCTGCTTGTCGAAGGGTCTCGGAGCACCGGTGGGCTCGCTGCTGGCCGGGCCGCGTGATGTCATCCGAAGGGCGCGTGCGGAGCGCAAGCGGCTGGGCGGAGCGATGCGCCAAGCGGGAGTCCTCGCGGCGCCCGGTCTCATCGCGCTCACCGAGAACGTCGAGCGGCTCGCCGACGATCACGAGCGCGCACGAGTCGTCGCCGAGGCGGTCGCGACCCGATGGCCCGGCGCGATCGATCCCGAGGCTGTGCGCACGAACCTCGTCGTCTTCCGCCCGCCCGACGCGGACGCGCTGCTCGCCCACCTGCACGCCAATGGCGTGCTCGGCGGCACGCTCGCCCCGGGTGTGGTCCGCCTCGTCACCCACCTCGACGTGGACGACGACGGCATCCGCATCGCGCAGAAGGCGATCGCCTCAGCGCCGTAGTCGCTCGTCCCCGGCTGGTGCTACTCGGGGAGGTCGTCTCGGCGCTCGGCCTGGATCTGGCGCCACTCGCCCATGGCCCGCAGCACGAGGACGGCGATCACCGCAGTGCCTCCGGCCGCGATGACCGCGCCGATGAGCGCGCCGATCGCCGCGGCCGTGCCGCAGTCACCCGAGCACTGCAGGTCGACGAAGCCGTAGCCGATCAATCCGCCGCACAAGCCGCCGATGAGGATGGAGATGAAAGCGAGTGCCCTTGCCCCGGAGGACGGCAACGCCGACAGCGCGCCGGAGCCGTCGTCCGCTCCGGAGGGATCCACGGGCGGCATCGTAGGCTGCGCCGCCGTGCGCCCCCTCGTCGTGCTGCCCACGTACAACGAGGCGCTCAACATCGAAGAGGTGCTCGGGAAGGTGCGAGCGGCCGTGCCCGACGCGCAGATCCTCGTCGTCGACGACGGCAGCCCCGATGGCACTGCTGACCTCGCGGAAGAGCTCGGACGCGAGCTCGGCAACGTGTCGGTGCTCCGCCGTCCCGCGAAGGCCGGCCTCGGCTCCGCGTACCGAGCGGGCTTCCGTGAAGGCATCGCCCGCGGGCTCGACGTGATGATCGAGATGGACTCGGACCTGTCGCACGATCCCGCTGCGCTGCCCGCGTTGCTGGCAGCGATCGACGACGGTGCCGACCTCGTGATCGGTTCCCGGTACGTGCCCGGTGGCACCATCCCGAACTGGCGCCTGCATCGCCGGCTGCTGTCGCGGTGGGGCAACCGCTACGCGGGCTTCGTGCTCGCGCTTCCGGTGCGCGACGCGACCGCGGGCTATCGAGCGTATCGAGCGGAGGCGCTGTCGAAGATCGACCTCGACGCGGTGAAGGCCGACGGGTACGGCTTCCAGATCGAGATGGCGTACGCAGTACGACGCAACGGCGGGCGCATCGTCGAGGTGCCGATCTCCTTCAAGGATCGCGTGCGAGGCACGTCGAAGATGTCCGGGAAGATCGTCGTCGAAGCGCTCGCGCTCGTGACGTGGTGGGGGATCCGCGACCGGATCTTGCGGCGCGGTCAGCGCCCCGTCACGACTTCTTGATGTCGGCGACGACGCCGTTCGTTGCCTGCACGAGCGCGTGTGGCTCCACGGGGAACACGTCGTTCCACGTGCCGGCCGCGGCCCACACCTCCTCGTAGCCGAGGAGGTCACGGTCGACGAACACGCGCAGCGGCGTCGAGTGTCCGAACGGTGGCACCCCACCGATGGGATAGCCGGTCGCCGCGCGTGCTTGATCAGCGTCGGCTCGCTTGCACTTCGCGCCGCCCGCCTCGGACGCGAGCCTCTTCTCGTCGAGCTGGTTCGAGCCGCTCACGAGCGCCAGCACCGCGTCGCCGTCGATCGTGAACACGAGGGACTTCACGATCTGGCCGACCTGGACGCCGATCGCCGCAGCTGCGTCGGCCGCTGTCTTCGTGCCCTCGGGGAACGAGTGCACCGACACGTCGACGCCGAGCTCGCGGCCGGCCGCGACCACTCGAGCCGTGTTGGGGTGCATCTCGACATCATGGCCGGTGCCAGACTGGCCGCGTGCGAGATTGGCTCGTCGGCGGTGCGCTCATCGAGAGCGACGAAGGCATCTTGCTGGTGCGCAATCGACGGCGCGACGGGAGTCATGACTGGAGCACACCCGGTGGCGTGATCGAAGACGGCGAAGACCTCCTCACCGGCTTGGCGCGGGAGGTCGAGGAGGAGACCGGCCTCGTCGTGACGGAATGGGCCGGGCCGTTGTACGAGGTGCGGATCCTCGCGCCGCAGATGGGATGGCGGCTCCGCGTCGAAGCGCATCGTGCCGTCGCGTTCAGCGGCGAGCTCATGGTCGACGACCCGGACGGCATCGTCGTCGACGCGCGGTTCGTGGCCGCGGACGCGCACGAGGAGCATCTGCGATCGTGCAGCCCGTGGGTGCGCGAGCCGCTCATGGAGTGGCTCTCCGAGCGGTGGGTGATGCAGAGGGGGTTCGCGTACGACGTCGTCGGGCAAGACCGCTCGTCGATGAAGGTCACACGTCGGTGACGAGGAGCGTCACCGTGGGCTCGTCGTCGCGCACGATCCTCCACGTCGACATGGATGCGTTCTTCGTCGCGTGCGAGGTCCGGCGCGACCCGTCGCTCGCGGGCAAGCCGGTGATCGTCGGTGGATCGGGGGAGCGAGGCGTCGTTGCCGCCGCGTCGTACGAAGCGCGCGTGCACGGCATCCACTCCGCGATGCCGTCGGTGCGCGCGAAGCGCCTCTGCCCCCACGCGATCTTCCTCCGAGGTGACTACGCGCTCTACTCCGAGACGAGCGCGCAGGTGCACGCCATCTTCCATTCGGTCACCCCGCTCGTCGAGCCGATCGCGCTCGACGAGGCCTTCCTCGACGTCACCGCCGCTCGGAGGCGGCTGGGTGACGGCGGCGAGATCGCATGGCAGATCCGCTCGTCGGTCGAGCACGAGCTCGGCCTCGCGTGCTCCGTCGGGGTCGCGAGCACGAAGCTCGTGGCGAAGCTCGCATCCGAGGCCGCGAAGCCGCGGGTCACTCCTCGTGGGGTCGAGGCGGGGAACGGTGTCGAGGTCGTCGCCGCCGCCGACGAGATCTCGTTCCTCCACGCGCACCCGGTCCAGGCGTTGTGGGGGGTCGGTCCCGCGACGCTCGACCGTCTGCAACGGCTCGGCGTGTCGACGGTCGGCGACCTTGCCCGGCTTCCCGAGGCGTCGCTCGTGGCTGCGCTCGGGCAGGCCAACGGCCGCCACCTCCACGAGCTCGCGTGCGGCCGGGACGACCGGGCCGTCGAACCCGATCGCCCCCTCAAGTCGGTCGGCCACGAGGAGACCTTCGCCTCCGACCTCCACACCCGGGAAGCGCTCGGACGTGAGCTCGTGCGCTTGTCCGACTCTGTCGCGAGCCGGTTGCGGGCCGCCGGGCTCCGGGCGCGGACGATCACGATCAAGGTGCGCTTCCACGACTTCCGCACCATCACGAGGGCTTCCACCGTGCCTCATGCGATCGACACGGGTCCCGCGATCCTGCACTCGGCGACGACGTTGCTGCGCGAGATCGATGTCGCGTCAGGTGTGCGTTTGCTGGGAGTGAGTGCGTCCGGGCTCACGACCAAGTCGGCCGAGCAGCTCACGCTCGAGATGGACGAGGACGACGGCTCGGACCAGTCCGGCTGGGGTCAGGCGAGCGCAGCGATCGATGCGATCCGCCGCCGGTTCGGTGCCGAGGCCATCGCGCCGGCGAGCTCGGCCGGCCCGGGAGGGGTGCGGGTCGCCCGTCGTGGCGCCCAGCAATGGGGTCCCGAGGAGCGTCCGGACGTCAAGCCGTCGTGAATTCGTAAGGCGCACGCGTTGTCGGCCGATCCTGCCTATGAGAAGATGGCCCACGCGGGCGGCCGCCGGGCCGACCGTCGAAGGCCCAAGGGGTTGTGAGCGTGCCGCTTTCTGAAGACGAACAGCGCATCCTCCATCAGATCGAGCAGCAGTTCTACGAGTCCGACCCCGACTTCGCGCGCAGTGTCAGCCAGACCACGATCTACCGGCACGCCTTCCGCAACATCAAGTGGGCGGTGCTCCTGTTCCTCGGTGGCGTGGTCATGTTGCTGCTCACGCTCTCGGTGCACTTCCTGCTGGCATTCGTCGGCGTCGTCATCATGCTCGTGGCTCTGCTGATCATCGAGCGCAACGCTCGCAAGCTCGGCAAGGCGGGCATGGAGCAGGTGACCCGGTCGATGCGAGCCAAGGGCGTCCGTGACGCCTTCGGCAACGCAGGGCAGCGCATGCGGGATCGCTTCAAGCGCGACGAGTAGCTAGACCCTCGATGAGCGCCGCAGTGCGGCGCTCGGGTGCGCGAAGCACCGATTGTGGAGCGAAGCGACCCGAGCCGCCCGAAGCGCAGCGGAGGTCGGCTCGGTCAGACGCGCACAGGGTGCTCGGCCTCCTGCACCTTCCGCTTCGTCGCGGGCTTGCGCAACGTGCGCGGGTCGAGCTGGCCGAGCAGCTTGCGGGTGACCGGCGTCGAGTCGCTCAGCACCTGCTCGATCTCGGTCACCGACGCCTCGGCGCGGTCGGCGACCTCGGCGGGCAGCGGCTCGGCGGAGAACTGCGCGGCGGATGCGTCGTCCGCGAGCGTCCGCATCGTCGAGCCGGGCACGGGCGTCGCGGTGGCGGCGCGGGCCGCGAACTCGCGGTACGTCTCCGGTCCCTTCGGCGGGATCCCCGCGATCGAGAACGCCTCGGCGGCTTCCTCCCAGGCGACGAGGACGCGAGCCGACGGCGTGGTCGCCGCCTTGCGTCGGTTGTGTCGCTGCCGCCGACGGGCGAGCGGCACCACGACGGCCCACAGCACCGCGCCGACCACGAGCATTCCGAGCCCGTAGAGCAGCCGCCGCGGCCACACTGACGGCGCGTGGTGGCCGGGCAGCCCGACCGCGTCGACGTTGCCGCCGAGCCCGCCGGGGATCAGGCCCTCGAGCTCCTCACCGGTCGGGATCGACACCGACGGTGTCGCGCCGTTCGCCGCGGCTGCCGTCGTGTCAGCGGAGGCGTTGGGTGTCGCCTCGTCGGCTCCCGCCTGGTCTTGCGCCACTCCCGTGTAGCTCTGCGCGCCCGGGATTCCGCGGCTCGGCGTCGGCTCGAACGGCACCCACCCGACGCCCTCGAAGTACACCTCGGGCCATGCGTGGTAGTGCTGTCCCTTGACGACGTACACGCCGTTCTCGAGGTCGCCGTAAGTGAAGCCCACGGCGACGCGAGCGGGGAGGTTGATCGACCGCGCGAACGCGGCGTAGGTGGCGGCGAATTGCTCGCAGTACCCGCGGCGCTCGTTGATGAAGGTTTCCATCGCGTTCTCGCTGTGTCCGGCGCGGAACGAGAGGTCGTACGTGAACTTCGTGCGGAACCACTGCTGCAGCGCCAGCGCTCGTTCGTATTCGTTCGACGCGTTCGCGACGATCTGGCCCGCGATGTCACGCAGGTTCTGCGGGTAGTCTCTCGGCAGCTGGGTGTAGCGCGCCCTCATCTCGCGACTGAGCGACAGAGAGTCAGAGGTCTCGAGCTGCGCGGGGGAGATGTTGCTCGGCACGACCGAGGTGACCTGGTACGTCATCCCCTTCGCCGACTTGTTGTCGTTCTTGAGGCTCTGTGACTCTGGGTCGAAGCTGATGCCGCGGCCCGACTCGCTGATCGGGCGGAACGCGGC